>NZ_JAOQBX010000040.1:0-11581 GCF_044902225.1 Lactobacillus sp. 23-2
AGGCAAAATTTATCAAGCCGTTCAATCTGGAAACGAAACTACTAGCAAGATAAATGAAGTGGTCGGCTTTGGCAGAACCAAAACTTTGAGGTTGATAAACTCTTTGGTAAAGAAAGGCTACCTAAACAAACTCGGTAAAGGCAGAAGCACTAAATATATGCTACCGAAGTAGAAAAGCTGAAGAGCTACTAATCAGCATCCCTGCAGAATTTTTCGTGAGGGGATGCTGCTTTTTGCTTGAAACTTTGCCTGACTTTGACAGCGGCAAGCAGCTCTCCTGGCTTGGACTCGTCTTAGCCGCGATTGGCGCTCCCTTCAGCGGCCTTTGGCGCAAGAAGCGCGATGATGAATAGGCATAATGACGAAACTCATTGACCTTTGTTAACGCTAATGTGAGGAAAGTGCTAAGCAGAATCTATCTGCTTAGTGCTTTTTTCATGTTGCTCTGATTTGACACATCGATTCTGCTTCCGGTAGAATGTTAATACTAGTTATGTATGGTAAAAAATAATAAGGAGCTTTCATGAAAATAGCTTTGCAAATTTTAGCTTGCCTGGTGGCAGTTGAACATTTTTATATTATGTACTTAGAAACGATTGCGACGAGTTCCAAGAAAACCGCGGAAGTTTTTCAAATGAGCCAAGAAGAACTGACTCGTCCGTCAGTTAACGCGCTCTTTAAGAACCAAGGGGTTTACAATGGTCTGTTGGCAGTCTTGATTTTGATCGCGACTTTTGCCTTGAGCAAGATCGTTCTGCAGCTGCTCTTGGCATACGTAATCTTGGTAGCGATCTATGGGGCAGTATCAAGCCAGCCGAAGATTCTGCTGATGCAGGGTGGTCTGCCAATTGTAGCTCTGATCGTCAGCTTTTTCGCGTAAGGATCACTTTTTCGATAAACGAGAATGGCGCGAGGCATAATGTCATTAAGCCAAGACATTAAACGGCGAACGCCTGTTGACACTCATCTAGTCAGATGAGTGTTTTTTTGGCAATCGAACCGCTCCAGTTGGATACTTTTCGGGAGTCAACTTTCGAAAAATCCCCAACTAAACCGAAAACTGCGCAACTGCCGCCAAGGAAAAAGCGGTCTTATTTCACGAGCCTTGATGGTATAATGAAAGCGAGGTGAAAATGATGAAATATGAAGCCGTCGTGTTCGATATGGACGGAACGATCTTAGATACTAGCGCCGATTTAACGACGTCTTTGAACTATGCTTTTGAAAAGACGGGACACCGGCACGATTTTACGGTTGAAGATATCAAGAACTTTTTTGGCAGCGGGGTTGTAGTGGCGATTACCCGGGCTTTGGCTTATGAAGCCGGCAGCAGCCTGGAAAGCCTGGTTGCTTTTGGCACCAAGGATGAGCAGATCCCGGAAGCCGTGACTCAAGCGGAAGTTGACCGGGTTCTGAAAGTTTTCAAGCCATATTACGCGGACCACTGCCAGATTAAGACTGGTCCTTTCCCAGGCATCCTGGAGTTGATGCAGAAACTGCGTCAGCGGGGGATCAAGCTGGCCGTCGTTTCCAACAAGCCGGATGAAGCGGTGCAAGTCTTGGTGGGGAAGCTTTTTGGCAAAGAATTCGACTTCGTCTTGGGTGAAAAAAGCGGGATTCGCCGCAAGCCAGCGCCGGACATGACCAGCGAATGCGTCAAGGTGCTGGCGGTGCCGCGCGACAAGTGCGTCTACATTGGCGACTCAGAGATCGATATCCAGACCGCGCGCAACTCAAAGATGGATGAGATTGCCGTAACCTGGGGCTTTAGAAAGGTCCCGTTCTTGAAAAAGCATGGCGCGACCGTGATCGTTGACACAGCTGAGGAACTGTATCAAGCAATTTGTGAGGAATAATCATGAAAGTTGTATATGAAGCTGACCAACAGCGGGCAGCGGTCTATGACCAAGGTCAGCTGATTGGCCAGTGCGTCTATGAAGACAAGGGTGATCACTGGATCATCACGACGACCAAGGTGGATCCGGCTTATGGCGGACAGGGTCTTGGCCGCCAGCTGGTCGATGCCGTCGTGGCTGCAGCTCGGAAGCAGGGCGTCAAGCTGCGGGCAACCTGCTCCTATGCCGTCAAGGTTCTGGCAAAGCCAGGATATGAAGATTTACACTAAAAAAGCATCCCCGCTCCGCAATTTTGCGGAATAGGGATGCTTTTGTAATCTTATAAATATTTTTGCGCGTCTGAGGCGAAGGGGACCAAACTTATTGACATCCAGGCCCATTGAGTCAAAAATAAGGATGTGTAATGCTCTGACAAGATGTAGGAGGAAAAATCATGGACAAGAAGCTGAAAGCCATCAGTAAAGTTTCACTTGCCTTGGCTCTGTTAGGCGCCGCGGCACCGGTAACAGGAACTGCTCCAACTGCCTTGGCCGCCAAGAAGGCTGCTAAGAAGAGTACGAAAAAGACTAAAAAGGCAAAGAAGTCGAAGAAGGCAGCAAAGAAGACAAATGCGCAAAAATACGTGCCAAAGGCCAAGAGCGTAACTGTCAAGGCTGGCAGCAAGCTCTCAGCCAAGAGCGCCATTGCCAACGCAAGCAAGTTGCCGGCTAAGAGCAAGTATGCTTTTTCACCAAAGCCAAACTTGAAGAAGGCCGGCACTTACAAGGTCAGTGTGATCGTAACTTACCCTGACAAGTCAAAAGACAAGGTCAAGAATGTCAAGATTAAGGTAACCGCGAAGAAGGCGGCTTATAATCCAGCTAAGGCTACTTACGAGAAGTACAAGAAGCAAGCTGCAGAGCTGGGTTCATTAGAAGCCGCGCTAGATGACTTGAGTCAAAAGACGGCAGCCTTGGATAGTGCCAACCAGGCCTACAAGGATGCTGAAACTAGCTACAATAACAAGGTTGCAGCTGCTAAAGCAAGTTATGATGAGGCTTCAAGTGCCTATGAAACAGCTGGCTATGATTTTATTATGAGCAAGGCAACACCTAATTACTATCAGGATTCAAAAGATAGCATGTCAAAAGAGTCTGTCCTGGCAGAGTATGTGAGTGGTTTGGATGATTCTGTCAAAAGCGTACTTTCAACAACAAATTTGAAGGAAGATATTAACCTGGTCAAGGAGCTTAACAACTTCCGGTCTACGGATAACAACTTCCCCAACCATAAAGCTTTAGGAATTGATTATGACCTTATGATCTTTGCAAGTATCGCTAATGTTGTCGGAACCGACACGTATGCTCATACCTACTTTACTTATAGCTCCGACAATGTAAGTATTTCTCACGCTGAAAACTTAGCATGGGGCTACAGTGATCCATTAGATGGCTGGTATACTGAAGAAAAAGCAGTTTATGACGCCCATGGCAGCGGCGTAACGGGCCACTACACGAACTGCATGGGCGACTATGACTATGTTGGCCTTGTTCACGATCAAAATACGGGGACAAGCGCAGCAGACTTTAATAGTAGCAGAGCATCAAGTGCTCAAGTGAGCGTTGAGGAATTTGAATCCGCTCTTAATAGTTATGTTGCTTCTTATGAGACAGCATTGAATGCAGCAAAGACGGCTTATGAACAAACCCAAGCTGATAAGTCAGAGATCAATGCTGCGCAAGAAAATGTAACTAGTAGTAAGAAGGCATATGATGCTGCTTATGCTAAAGTGGAAAAGATCAAGGAAGCCAATCGGCAATTGGCAAAAGCTTATACGGCTTACCAGAAGTCTTTAAAAGCTGCACACAAGAAGAAATAATAGTGGTGCAATGAGTGTGGCAAATTAGTTAATCTTGTTAAAGTATGATCCCGATATGTATAGCCGGGATCATACTTTTTGCTTTTTTAGATATTTTCTGAATTGGCTATAATTGGCGATGTGATAAGCTTTAATGGCTAACAAAATCGTCCGCAATAAATAGATGATCGTTTTGCTAAAAAGCAATTTGACAAATACAGTGTTTAGGACAAAAATTAAAGTGTTTAATGATCTAATAATATATGAGAGGATAAGATAATGGATAAAAGACTGAAAAATATCAGCAAAGTTTCAGTCGCGCTGGCGCTTTGTGGCGCCAGCGCGACAGCCACCATTGCAATTCCAAAAACTGACAATGTAATGGCGGCTGCTAAAAAGACTGCTAAGTACAGCTATAGTGTTCAAACCAAGAAAATTACCAGAACCATTGAGATGTACCAGCCTAAAGGCTTAAAGAAGGTCGTTCAAAAGGCTTACATCAAGCGGACGGTCAAGACTAATAAGAAGACCAAGAAGAAGACTTACGGGAAGTGGTCTACCAGTTCTTGGAAGAAGTACACGGCAATTAAGGTGTCTGGCTATACCGCAAGCAGAGCTGTTGTTGGGGCTGCCAAGGTCACTAGAAAAACCAAGAACCAGACTATCAAGATTACCTACAAGGCAATCAAGAGAAAGGCAGCTAAGAAGACAACGCCTAGAAAGACTGTTAAGAAGTCAACGCCTAAGAAGGCTGTTAAGAAGCCAGTGAAGAAGGCTGTTAAGAAGAGCACCCCGGCTTCAGCCAATTTAACTTTCTATGACATCAAGGGCAAGCCTACTAGCTATTGGCCAGCCGAAGACGGCTTAGAAAAGGCACCCAAGAAGGGGGATAAGGTTGTTGTCTTAGGGCAGGGAATCATCAACGGTCAATTGATGTACGAAATTGCTCAAAATTCTTCCGTTTATGTCCCGGCCAAGGATGTACAGGTAGACTACTTCACAGATGTTAAATTTGTTGACTATTATGACGGTAAGGCAAAATATGATGCCGATCTTGCGTACTTTGAAAAAAATGAACCAGAAAATGGTTCTATCGACTGGTTTGAAGCTCATCCACTTGAACGTCTTCGTATGTCGAGCAAAGACACCAAGGTATCAAAATCTACATACGAAAAGCACAATTTGACGTATGCTCAAAGAGCTGCACAACATGGTAGAATGAGCATAGGCTTCACCAAGGAATCTTACACGGCCTACATCAATGGTGAAAAGGCTTACCGGCAATATGAAGCAAAATGGGCTGCCAAGTATCCAAACATCACAAAATATATGAACGAGCTTTTCAATAATGACAGTGACTACAAGAAGTACAATTTAAATACCTTTGAATGGCACTATAACGATAACCTCTATACTGTCAATAACATCAGAAAATAAAACTATTCCTCTGTGCATTAAAATTTCCCCACATAGGTGGGGTTGATTTCTTTTACATTCGATGACTAATGTCGGATGCTTTTTTTAACATTTTTGCTTCCAAAACAAAAAACGGCATGTCCTCGAAACAAGGCATGTCATCTTTTTTGTGTGATTAACTATAAGAATTACGCCTACACATCTTTTTGCAGAAGATTAGCCCCACAAAAGTGGGGATAATTGGTTCTTATACGAACAGGTCAGACGGGTGACTTGGATCATTTACAAGTTCAAGTGCCGCACGCTTGGCATCAGCATCTGAAATCTCACCCGAAAAGGCCTTGTTGCCAATGGATGGCGTCATCAGTGAATCGTCATCGTCATGGCTGAGTCCAAAGACATGGCCCAGTTCATGGAGCAGGGTCTTGAAGGTTGCGTCCTTCGCATTGGCGCTAGTCTGCCGAATCCCATCCGTGTTGATTTGAACCGTAAACAAGGAGTTCTTCAACGTGTCGCCAGCAGTGATCGTACCGGACTTGTTATAGACGTCACCAATGCCATTGCCTTTAAGGATGTCTCTCACGACAGCCGTTGAAAGACCTGCATTGTTTTCCAAGGTAATGTCGCTTTGTCCTGCCCGCTGGTATGAGCTAATCGCTTCATTGTTTGGGGCGGATTCCATGATGGCAACGGTCACGCCCTTCTTGAGGTCATTCACGCTTGTCGTGTAGGTAGCGCCGATCTTGACCTTGTACTTTGCCAGTGCCTCATTCCATTTTGAAATAGCTTCTTCTGCCATTTCAAGCATTGAAGGATCAGCATAGATCGACATGTCGACTGTCCGTGTACCGTCAAGATCTGTTTGTACGACCGGAACTGCACCGTTTAAGCCGTTCTGGCCAATTGGCCCAATGGTAATTACAGAGTCTTTCGATTTTGACCCTTCGCCTGTAGTGGCTGAAAAAGTTGCCGGAACGGTCAGTGTCGGCCCGTAGCTGGAGATTTCGATCGTCCCGACAGGAGTTGTCACAGTCCCATTTTTATCGTGTTGTCTGCGAACGACAAGTGAGTTGCCGGAAGAAGTCTTGACATTGCTGTTCTTGACCCGAACGGTCATAGAGTTGCCAGAAGAAGTCCGTACCTCGTTGTTCTTGATCCGGACGGTCAAGGAGTTCCCGGAGGAAGTCTTCACCTCATTGTTCTTGACCCGAACGGTCATGGAGTTGCCGGAGGAAGTCTTGACGGTTCTGTCTTCGGCCCGCTTGACGACAATTGAAGTGTTGCTTGACGTCTGCTTGATCTTTTCAAGCGTTGCCTTTACCAAATCAAGAGACAGCGTGCCGGCAATGTTTTGTGGAACGTAAGTTGGATTGCCCTCAGCCGTCAGATATTCGATGTTGCTTTGAATGCTGTATGTGCCAGCGGTATGCGCTTTGGCAGAGACGTCACCCACTTGAACGGTATTGAGCCCGCCGACAACGGTTACTTTCGGGATTCTGGGCTTTGTAATTTTTGACGGAGTTGATACTTTGGTCAATGGCGGCAATTCCCTTTTGCTTGGCAGAAGGTCAACGCCCGAACCACCAAAGGCAACATCAATTGACATGTATGAAGCATTTGGATTTGGTTTACGCTGAGTATAGAAGTCTTTAACATACTGATCGTCAATGACCACGTTAAAATCGTTAATGGTGTTGTCGTCGTTGGTCAACAGATTTACTTGTGCATCATTGTTCTTTGGTTTTACGGCCAGACACTTCTTGCCATTAATCGTGACGTATTCCTTTTTCATGTCGGACTCGGCAAAATAAATGTTGCCCTTTTCCGTTGCCATGATTTGCTTGTCATCAATGTCGTTGATCGCAACCGGCATCTGGTCAAAAGCGTGGCGTGCTTTGCCGTAGATCGTGCCTGAGGTCGTAGCCCAAGCAGCTTCAGAAACGCCTTCTGGCTTAACGAGCTCAATCTTGGTTTCAAGCCGCAAACCGAAGTAAGGGCCACCAACATTAGAAACGGACGTTGGGATGAGCTGTTTCTTTGGTCCTGTAGATCCTTGACCGCCTCGGCCAACAGAACTAGATGAAAGAAGCAAGTGTTCGCCCGTACCACCAGTTCCGCTGCCACCAGAGCCATGAAAATCTGCGTTAACATATTGGCCAAAGATAACGCCGCCGCCAACGTGCAGCTTGCAGTCTTCACCGGCAGATATTGAGAAGATTCTCAAAACTTCACCGCCGGATGTCATTGGCCGAAGCCATTTAGAAAGTGGATTGCCATTTTGGTCTGTCAAGGTCAGCGTGACCTTGACATTAAGACGCACGGTTTTGCCCGTTTCCGAATCGTTATAAACAAAAGCGTGTGGAATCGTGATTGCTTGCTTCCCGGTAGTCCCGATTATCATCGTAGTGACATAATTTTTGTTTTTCGCATATTGATTCTTGTAATCGTAATACCAGGGATTCATGCTCTTTACTGGACCAATGTCATTGTCATGTGTCCAGCGACTTTTTCCTTCCGGTCCTGGATCAAGTTCTTTAAAGTAGTCAGTGAAGTCTTTGCCGATACCAGTATGCCAAGTATCGTCATTCTTCTCCCACTTTGCCTTTCTTAAATTGCCGTTCTTCCAAATGAAGCCGAAGCTGTTTCTCTGGATGTCCTCATCCTTGTTAGCCTTGATTGCGGAAATAAGCGAGTATTGGTTTATGCCGGACTTAACATTGATGAAGCGAGGATTAGATGCGTTTGATACCTTGCCTTTAAGATCTTTGGTCAGTTCTGCAATCTCTGCTTTGCCATCTTGGGTAACAGAATCGCTCATTTTGTCCCAAATCCAGTCTTCAATGTTACTAGATTGATCGGTATTACCTGCAAGCTTGTGAATAAGATCTTGGATTTGTTTCGTAGTCATGCTTTGAACGCCACCAGATGAGTGGGACTTGGCGAACGTATTCCAATCGGAAACGTCAGTGTTGATCGTCTCTGCCGTTGCTGGCAGGTATTCATCATCGAACTTTCTTTCGCTGACCTGCTGACGGGCAATCCTGATTTGATCGGTGATCTTGTTAAGAATTGCCTCGCCGTCCTTCTTGTTGTCCTTTTCCAGTTCCTTGTCGGCCTTCGCAATTTCGCCTTCGAGAGTCGTTAAGGAATCATTGAACGCAGCCAGCTTTTGCTGGAATTCGCTGTCCTTTCTGGCCATTTCCTTGGCTTCATCAACAGCTTTTTTCATTTCGGCAATTGCCTGGTCGGTGATTGAATATGCCTCATTGATCTTGGCAACAAGAGCATCGTCTTGTGCTTTGGCTGCAGCCAATGCGGCATTGGTTTCATTGGTCAAAGCATTCTTTTCGGTTTCCTTGGTGGCGTCAATGCTGCCGTCTTTTGCGCCGTTGTTTGCACCGGAGGCTTGACCAATGTCACCGAAGTCAATCGTTTCGCTTGGCCCAACAGTGACGGTAGTCGTAGTGATGTTTGAGTTCTTTACGCCGTCAATGACTGCCTGCATCGCATTCAGCGTATCGTCATTGGCATAGCCTG
Organism: Lactobacillus sp. 23-2; assembly: GCF_044902225.1. Classification (NCBI taxonomy): domain Bacteria; kingdom Bacillati; phylum Bacillota; class Bacilli; order Lactobacillales; family Lactobacillaceae; genus Lactobacillus; species Lactobacillus sp. 23-2. The sequence continues at coordinate 8,647 of NZ_JAOQBX010000040.1, forward strand.
TCTTTTTATACTCGTCAAGTTCCGCTTGAAGCTTGGCCAGCCGGTCAGCCTTGTAGGCACCAAGAGCTTGGGTTGACTTGTTAAACGTGCCCGCCGTCTGCTTGGCGTTTGCGGAAATCTGCTTCATTTCCCCAAGCCAAGCGTTGATGCTGTCGATGTTGGCCAAGGCATTTGCCTTGTAGCTGGCGGCTTTGACGGCTTCTTGGCTGTCCGTGACGTTCTGCTTTTGCAAGTCAGCCAGGATTCTGGACAATTCCTTGTTTGCCTCATCGATCGAATTTACCTTGGTCGTTGCGGTGACTGTCTGGTTGGTCTTGACCGTATTGATTTTTTGCGTTTCGGTGTTGTCAACGACTACGCCGCCAGCGGCAATTGAGTCCTGGCTCTTTCTCTTGACCGCATCCAAATCGCCCTTGATCCCGTCCTTGTAGTTCTTGATCGTGCTTGCAGACCCGGAAATGGTCTGGTTTGCTTCTCTGATCTTGTCCATAAGGACACGGTTTTGATTTGCGGCATTGGCGTCTTCATCTACTGCCTTTTGATTGGCCGTGATCGTGCTTTGCATTCTGGTCAGAAGATTTTGCAGATTAGAGATGGTTTCATCGAGATTTGACCCCGTGACGTCAACGGTTTCCAATTGCCCGGCAACTCCGACAGTACCTTCCGTTGAGTGGTTTTGCGTTTCAATCGTTGCTCTGGCGGTATTGTACTGATCAACCAAGGAACTCAAGGTATTCAGCTTATTGGTAATGTTTGGCAGCTGATCTTCTCTGACTTCTTTTACCGTGTCGCTGATCGTGATTGCGCCATTGGCCTTGGCTTGAATGTTGTGAATCTGGCTGTTCAGCGTGTTGATCTGTGAAGGATTCTGTCAGCTTCCTTGCCTGTTTCGGCACCGGATTCGCCTGCATAGACAGCGCTGTCATCACTTGTATTGACAGAGCAAAGTGTTTCAGTAATGAAGATGGTGAAGCCTGGCAGAATGAGAAAGTTGAGTAAAAATTGGCAAAAGGCTATCAGGCATACAAAAAGCCTTTGGAAGCTTCGCTTAAGAAGGAATGATAAAAGCGTAATGATTAGAATGAATAAATCAAGCTTGTTTTAGAATGGTTCGGTAAAATGGTAGGCATCAAGTCTTCTTGAATTTTTAGATTATTGTAAATTTAGGACGTAATACGCATTATGATGGGTTTTAGGAGTCGGAGAAATCTCTTGCGTATATTGGATGATCTTTTTGTAATAAACTAATTTGACAAATACAGCTCTTGGTTCAAAAATAAAAGTGTGTAATCATCCATTAATATGTGAGAGGACAAAAATATGGGTAAAAAGCTGAAAGCCTTCAGTAAGGTTTCTGTTGCCTTGGCTCTGTTGGGCGCTGCAGTTCCAGCAGTAGAAGCAACTCCAACTGCTATGGCAGCTAAGAAGTCTACCAAGAAATCTGTAAAGAAGAGTACGAAAAAGGCGAAGAAAGCCAAAAAGAGTACCAAGAAGAAGGCAACTAAGAAAGTAGCTAATAAGTTTAGCAAGAAGAAAGCTACTAAGAAATCGGTGAAAAAGGTTGCTAAGAAGAAGGTAGTAAAGAAGACCGCAAAAAAGGCTGCTCCAAAGAAGATAACTACCAAGAAGCCGGTAAAGAAGGCTACCCCGGCTTCAGCTTACGTAACTGTCTATAGCGGCAAGGGCAATCCTCTTAATCTCTATGTATGGAGCATGGGCGGAAAAAATGAAGGCAAGCTTCGTATTAAGAAAGGCACTAAGGTTGTCACCGGCGAGCAAAAAGTCATGAACGGACAGCTGATGTACCGAGTCTATCAAGAATACTGGGAACCCAAGCCCGGCGACAAGCACTTTTGGGATACGAAGAAAGAGAATTACAGTGGCGAAATGTGGGTCCCGGCCAAGGACGTCCAGCAAGACTTCTTCAAAGACGTTCAGTTTATAGACTATGCCGATACGACTCCTGTTGACGTTCCGCTCCGTGAAACCGCAACGCCGGCTCAAATCAAGGTTGCATATGATGCCGATCTCGCTGCGGCTGAAAAAGACCAAGCTTCTTATCGTGAAGCAACTGCTTGGGCAGGAATTTTATGGGATTCCGCACACCCACTTGAAGGTTCGATTTATGATCAAACCACGATGAAGATTAAAATTTCAAAAAATACATATGAGAAGCATAACGAAAGCTATGCTCAAGATATTAGAGGCATAGCATTGAGACCCGGTGGATGTTACACCAAAGAAGCTTACACTGCATACATGAAGGGCGAAAAGGCTTACCGTGAGTACGAAGCCAAATGGGCTGCCAAGTACCCAAACATCACCAAGGCCATGAATGAATTATATAAAAAGGAGAATGTTGATGTGTCTAAATGGCGCTTCAATGAAAACATCTACACAGTTGACAACATTAGAAAATAATTCTATTCCTTCACACGTTAAAACATTAGATTAATAGCTTAAACTTCCCACTTACAAAAGTGGGCTTGTACCTTGAAAATTCAATAGTCATATACTGTTCTTAACAATTGAATACGGAGGACCACGATATTATGACTGAACATTCAATTGTACTGCTCGAGCTGCCGAAGGGCAGAGTTAAGCCTAAGAACAGGATCACAATGAACAGACTTGTCCTTAATCCGGAGTCCAAAGGGGTTGTGTCATTTTATAGTGATGCCACTAACGAGCTTATGATCGAGGTCGTGGATAGGTTCTTGAGCCATGATTAATTTGGATGAATTAGGTCGAATATTCATTGTTTGTGGTAAGACCGACATGCGCCTGGGAATCGATTCGCTTACTTAGTTAAGAAGAGTTTCAATCTCGATCCATTCTATGGATGTGTCTTTCTCTTCTGCGGCAGCTGCAAAGTACGGGAACAAGCGCGGCAGACTTCAACAGAAATAGAGACTCGAGTACTCAAGTGACTGTT
>NZ_JAOQBX010000041.1:0-10893 GCF_044902225.1 Lactobacillus sp. 23-2
CCAAGCTAGAGAAAGTTAAATTTTGGTCCTGGGCTTGCAGGCTATCAAAAGTCTGGTTCTCGCCTTTGAGTATCAAGCGGGATAATAGATCCTTGGTCTCACGCATGCTTCTCACCTCCCCCTAATTATAGCAATTGGAGCGAAAAAAACGATAGATTATCTTTTCAATCTTATTTGCGCTCGTTTTGGGGCGATTTTTTGAGCTAAAGAGATTGCAAACGCGATAGATTATTCTTTCAATCGCTTTTTCGTTCCTTTTGCGATTGAAAACATCCGCAAATTCAAAAGCAGCATCCCCTCACGCAAAAAAACGCGCAGAGATGCTACTTTTTTTCTTACAAATCCAGCTTGGCAGAATACTTGATGATCACCGATCCGTCATGGCCTAAAACGGAACTGCTGAAGTCTTCTTAATAAAAAGGCGGGACAACCTTTGCCTTGCTTCTTAAAAATTCCAGTGCCTTCGGCCCGTTGCCAGCAACATCGTCGTTTTTCATTTCTTGGTAAAAGCAGGCATACTTTCCTGCCGCTTTGACGTAATTACCCTCTTCTCCTTCCGACCGGCTTACACTTTGGGCGGGACTGGTGGCGGGATCGCCCACAATGAACATGAAATCTGCTCTAACGACCTCCGCCTCTCCCGAGTTACTGAATGTTTGATTGAACAATCAATCGCCGGATGGAAGAAAGTTGAATACGAAGTCATGCGCGATGGTGCTGGCAACTGTATCACCATCTGCAACATGGAAAACATGAACCCGGTCGGTGTCCACACCGGTGACAGTATCGTGGTTGCGCCATCTCAAACCTTGTCAGACAAGGACTGATGGACAACAACTGGTGCCCGCCTGAGCAGCTTAAACTGCAGGAAAAGATTCGCAAAGACGTGGATGATTTAGACATCAGCTATGTGAACGATGTTGAGATCGTCAAGCTGATGGTCAAGGCTGGCTTAGGAATTACCGTGATGCCGAGCTTCGTCGCAATTGAAAATTGCTGTAAGCTTAAAGCCGTTCGCTTGGTTTATTCAGCCGGGCTCAACTATGGCCTGGTCTGCCGGAAAGATGAACACGATCCGCTGGGCCTCTCCTTCTGCCACACCTTGCAAGAACAGGCGGAATCGATGTAGCATTTTTTTGCTTGGGAGCAGTGTAAGTTAGGGGATGTGGCTGATAGAGTTACCAGAAAGAATAAAAGAATGGTATCAGAACTCCCTTTAACCATTTCTGCTCAGGATGGTTTGATATCGCAAGATGAATTTTTTAATAAAAAAGTGGCCAGTAAAGATCTGAGCTCATACCTGTTACTGCATCATGGTGATTTTGCCTACAATAAAAGCTATTCGAACGGGTATCCTTTTGGAACTATTAAGCGGTTAGAAAAATATCCTCAAGGCGTTGTCTCATCACTATATATTGCCTTTAAGCCGAATTCCAGAATAAGCTCTGACTTCATGGCTCAATATTACGAGTCGAATAACTGGCACAAAGAAATTTACAAGTGTGCTGCCGAGGGTGCTAGAAACCACGGACTCTTAAATGTACCACCTTCAGACTTTTTTGCCACAGATTTAAATATTCCAATTAAAAAATCTGAGCAATTGAAGATAGGCAGATTATTAAATGTTGTTGACCATACCATCACTTTACATGAGGAAAAGAAACGCCAACTTGAGCGCCTTAAAAGCGCTTTATTGCAGAAGATGTTCGCAGATAAGAGTGGGTATCCGGCTGTTCGGTTTGTTGGTTTCGAAAATGCTTGGGAACAGTGTAAGTTGGGGAATGTGGCTACTTTTTCAAAAGGGACCGGCTATTCAAAGTCTGACTTAATAGAAACTGGATCTCCAATTATCTTATATGGCCGCCTTTATACAAAGTATGAAACCAAAATTCGAAACGTTGATACATTTGTAGTCCCTAAAGCTGGATCAGTAGTTAGCAAAGGTGGAGAAGTAATAGTGCCAGGATCTGGTGAAACCGCTGAAGATATTTCAATCGCTTCAGTAGTTGAACCTGCTGGTATTCTTCTTGGAGGGGATTTGAACATTATCTACCCCAATACTGATTTAGATCCAACATTTTTAGCAATCACTATTTCAAACGGTAGGCCACACTTTGACATGGCGAGGCGGGCACAAGGTAAATCGATAGTACATTTACACAATGCTGATTTGAAACAAATATTGCTTAAAACGCCAAATCTTAGTGAGCAGAAACAAATATGTAGGATTTTTGAATCCCTAGATCGTACCATCACTTTACATGACCAAAAATTGAGGCTACTGAAGTATGCGAAACAATCTTTACTTCAAAAAATGTTTATCTGAGTTAAATATGCTATAATAGTAAAAGAAAAGAGAGCCTTGCGCCAACAAGACTCTCTGTAGTGGCCCGCTTCAAAGGCGGTGACAGTATCAGAACAAATTAGTCGTCCCTAACTGCGCAAAGTTAAGAGGGACGACTTTTTTACTTGCCGTGCTTGTCAACATAAGTCAACAAAGCAATAACGAACATTCCAAAAGTGAGCATCAAGCTCAGCGCTTCGTATACGCTCATGACTACCTTACCTTTACAATAATTCTCCATGGAACCACCTCCAGGATTCAGATAGTCACCGCCCTTAAAACTTGCCTCTTAAATTATATCAGATTTCACTTCTACAAAGTCTAGCAAAGTTAAGCTGATTATTTAATGGGAGCAGTGTAAGCTATCCAATATTTCGGAAAAATCGTATGAAAAGAATACGGACAACAAATACTCTACGGTTTTAACTAATTCTGCTGAATATGGTATCGTTAAACAACGCGATTTTTTTGATAAAGATATTGCCAATTTAAGCAACATTTCAGGCTACTATATAGTTAGAAAGGATTATTTTGTATATAATCCGCGTATTTCTAATCAAGCAAAGTTTGGGCCTATAAATCGAAATAAATTGGATGAGACCGGCATCATGTCGCCGTTATACTTAGTTCTTTCGGTACACAATATTGATGAGTCTTTCTTAGAAACACTATTCCAATCTACAACTTGGCATAGATTTATGTATCAGAATGGTGATACTGGTGCAAGAGCAGATAGATTTGCGATCAAAGATTCTACATTCATGTCTATGCCAATTAAGGTACCAACGCTAGCGGAGCAACACAAACTCGCTTTAGCCTTTCAAAAGCTAGATCACGCCATCACTTTACATGAGGAAAAGAAACGCCAACTTGAGCGTCTTAAAAGCGCTTTACTGCAAAGGATGTTCGCTGACAAGAGCAGGAATCCGTCCGTTCGATTTAAAGGGTTTAGTGACGAATGGGAGCAGTGTAAGTTGGGGGATATATCCTCCTCCTATTCTGGTGGAACTCCAAAAGCAGGAACTCGAAAGTATTATAATGGGAAAATTCCATTTATACGGTCTGGTGAAATTTCTAAAGACTTTACTGAACTGACAATAACTGAGGACGGATTGAGTAATTCAGCTGCAAAAATGGTTGGCAAGGGGGATATATTATACGCTTTATATGGTGCAACTAGTGGAGAAGTAAGCATTGCTCGCATTAATGGGGCTATCAATCAAGCTATAATGGCGATTAAACCATTTGAAGGATATGATTCGTACCTATTGGCTTCTTTGCTTCAAAATAATAAAACGAAGATTACCGAAAAATATCTTCAAGGTGGACAAGGAAATTTATCTGCAACAATTGTTAAAAACTTAAAATTAAAGGTCCCCTCTTCGAAAGAGCAAAAATTAATTGGAATTTTACTCTTGCGCCTTGATCGCTCCATCACTTTATATAAGCACAAATTGGAATTGCTAAAAAGATTAAAATGTTCCCTTCTCCAAAATATGTTCATATAGTTTAAAAGGATAGCGATACCAAGCCGCTATCCTTTTATTTATAATGCAGCTAAGTGTTGCATAATTTTGGTGTTGTCCTTGTTCTCCAGTTCTTGAATAATGTGTAGGTATGTTTGTTGCGTTGTTGTCATATCAGCATGTCCTAAACGCTTCGCAACACTTGCAATAGAAACACCGGCAAACAAAAGTAACGAAGCATGGGTGTGACGCAGCCCGTGTACAGAAATAACAGGGATATTTAACTCCTCACAGTGCTTCTTCAGTAAATTGTTAACAGTCGAATTAAAAACACGCTTTTGGGCAAAAATAGGCTCTCCATTAGGCAGATCTTGGATGACTTGATTGAGCTGCATAGCAAGCTTCCAGTCGATGGGGACTTTTCTAACTGACGATGCATTTTTGGTTGGCTTAAAACTTCCTGTATAGCTCTTATAGTCCCAAGTTTTATCTACGTTGATCGTTTGCTGCTCTAAATCTATGTCTTCTTTAGTGAGACCTAAAGCTTCGCTAAATCTCAAGCCTGTTTTAGCAATTAAAAGTATCATCCAATCAAAATTGGGGAAAGTTGACAAATCTAAGTGACGAAGTAATAACTTCAATTCGAATTCATTCAAATACTTTGCCTTCTTTTCGGAAGGTTCCTTTCCCTTAACCACGATTTTCCTTGTTGGATCTTTCTGAATATAGCCTTCGTCATACGCATCCAATAGCATTGCCTTCAGTTGATGATGAAAGTCCATTACTGTCGCTTTTTCGTGAGTTTTAGCAAAAGTATTTAAGATCTGCTGATATTCGAGCCTCGTTGTATCGACTAATTTTAGATCAGGCGCAATTTCTTGTAAGTGCCGATGGGATAGCCAGTATTTATCTAGAGTCCTTTCTCGAACTGCTCCATCCTTATATACCTCAATCCATTGAGCAAAATAGTCATGTAGTAAAATTTGTTTCTTACGCATAAAAATCTCCTTAGCAAATATCTTGCTAGGGAGATTTTAGATTAGATGAACATCTTTTGTAATAGAGATTGCTTGATAGTGTTTAAGTCATCTAATTTTCGTTGATAAAGCGTGACAAGGTTGTCAATTACCTTATAAAGATTACCGATTAACCGCTGTTCTTTAGAATTAATTGGAATATTAACTCTAATTTGTGCTAAGTCCTGCGAATTTATTGCTGGATAACTTGTACCAGTACAAGCATTCATAACTTTTTTTACAAAAAACTTCGTTTGGACTAGGCAAAGTAAGAAATAACCATCTATCAATGGTCTTAATTGAGCATATCCGGTTGAAAAAACGTAAGTATTATCCTTATTATCAAACAAATAATTATTTTGTTGATATGGTCTTACGGTTTGATAGAAGAGATCACCTACTTGTGCTAGGCGTTGTGCCCTCGATGGAGCATCCAATTTTGAGATCTTTTTATGCGATATCATTTCAACTCCAATTACAGAACCCAAATCTACGTATTCGAACGATGCAGGCAAAGTACATTTCGGATTAAATATCGCTAAATCATTTAGCACTTGTCTTTCCCATCTCTCGTCAAAGCCTCTAAACCGAACAGCCGGATACCCCCTCTTATCAGCGAACATCTTCTGCAATAAAGCGCTTTTAAGACATTCAAGTTGGCGTTTCTTTTCCTCATGTAAAGTGATTGCAGTATCCAATTCAGAGAAGAAGTTAGCAATTCTTTCTTGTTCAGACGTAGTTGGAAACGCAACAGACTGATTTCCGACAATATCTGAGTTCAAATTAACCTGACTTCCCGGCTGACCATATTTGTTCCAATACGGTTTGAACATAAGAAGCCATTGAAACATAAATTCCTTATTAAATGTTGGGTTGAGAAATATTAAGAATCCATCGTGAACCCCTGTGTTAACGTAATTGATCACTGGACTTCCCACAGTAGCTGCAATACTTAACAATAAATGTGGTTCTGTGATAACACGCGTTTTAGATTGACCAGCTTTTGAAATGTGTTGCGATAAGTGATGAATGCGTCCTTTTTGCTCAGTAACATCGGATATTCTTAGCCATCCAACATTCGAATTATCATCGAACCATTTGGGATTAGAAATAGGTCTTGGACTCGCTCCACGTACGATTTCCGCTTTGTTTTTTAACTTACACTGCTCCCAATCGTCAGTAAAGCCTTTAAACCGCAGTTTAGGGGCCTTTTTTTCATCTTTCATTAGCGGATTTCCTCCTCAAAATCTTCGATGATGCTCTGCAATCCTGCCATGATATCATCGTCACTTGAAGTCAATTCCTTAAGTATCCCTACCAATTCCTTCTCGTTTTCATTGATCTGTTGATCAATATCCCGCAGCTCCTTAGCCACGTCCCGCAGATCAATTTCTGGTTCTGGCTCAAAAGTATCAACGTAACGAGGAATGTTCAAGTTGAAGTCATTTTCTTTGATTTCGTCAAAACTTGCCAAGTGAGCATACTTCTCGACATCTGCTGGCCGTTCTTCATAGGTCTTCAAGATCTTATCAATGTCTTCTTGCCGCAGCTTGTTCTGAGTCTTAACTTTCTCGAACTCCTTAGATGCGTCAATAAACAGCACGCTCCGATCCTGTTTATCCTTCTTAAGAACGACAATAGTGGTCGGGATGCTAGTTGAGTGGAATAAGTTTGCTGGTAGACCAATTACAGCATCGATTGCACCCTCTTCAAGCAACTTTTGCCGAATCTTTCCTTCAGCTGCACCACGGAAAAGAATCCCGTGTGGCAAAACGATAGCCATTGCCCCGCTGTGCTTTAAGTGATAGAAACCATGAAGCAAGAAAGCATAGTCCGCCTTAGACTTTGGAGGTAAAACACCATACTTTGAGAAACGAGGGTCATCTAAAAAGCCTTTGTCCGCCTTCCACTTTTGTGAGTAAGGTGGATTCATAACAACTGAATCAAAGTTAGTAATTTCTTCAGCTGGCCAGTCTTCGTCTAATGTATCACCGTTTCTCAACTTTTGGTTTGCCAGGTCCACACGGTGCAAAATCATGTTCATTCTAGCTAAATTGAAAGTTGACGTATTGATTTCCTGTCCATAGTAGGTGATTCTCGATGAGTTTGGTACGTACTTTTTAAAGTTCAGCAGCAATGAGCCTGACCCCATCGCTGGGTCGTAAACTGTCATCCCATTTGAGTAATCCTTACCAACCAAGGTTAACCGAGCCAAAAGTTCTGATACCTCTTGAGGAGTATAGAATTCACCAGCCTTCTTCCCAGATTCAGAAGCAAATTGACTGATCAAGAATTCATAAGCATCTCCCAATGAGTCACCCGGCGTATTTACTAATTCTAACTTACCAATTGCCTTGATTACTCCAACAATAGTATCAGTTTGCTTCTGTAGATTTTGGCCCAGTTGCCTTGAATAAAGATCGAAGTCTTCGAACAAACCTTCAAAGCTGCTACCTTGACTTTCTAACTGGGTAAAAGCGTCCTTCAATTGATTAAGTTGGAAGCTACCATTATTAGCGTTTGCTAAGATCTTGGCATAAGTATATTCCGGCCCGATCATATAGCCGAGCTCATTTTTAACTTCTTCTAAAAGATCTCCTTCTTCCAGGTTTTCTTCATAAGTCTTTTGAGCTACGTCTAAAGTGACATCGTCTTTACCTGCGTCTTCAGCAAGTTTGTACAGCTGCTGGTCGGAAAGATATTTGTAGAAAACAATTCCTAAAATATACTTCTTGTATTCATTAGCATCCATCTTTGAACGCAATATACCGGCTGCTGCGTATAAACCACTTTGCAAGCTAACTGTTGAATTTCCTTCTGCCATATTCTTCTTCCTTCTATGCTTCTCTGTTAATTAATGGGCCAATCTTGTCAACATAGTATTGCTTGGCCTGCTCCCGCACTTCACTCTTCCAGCGGTACGGCTTATTTAAATCTGAATCCGGATTGTCATTCAAGTAGTCGACAAAACGTTCCTTGTCCAAAAGGTCGTTCATCCCCTTTTGCTTGTTTCCCTTCAGATTAGGATCGTAGTTTGCCATCACGTAGCGGAATTGGTCGTAATCAACCTTGTACTTATCAGCAAACTCACGCATGATTGATTGTAATTCTTGGTCAATCAGGGACTCCAGCAATTCATCGACTTGCTTACCAGCGTATTCAGCTGGATTCTGCAAAATCTGTTGCCAAAGCTTACGCATGATTTCTGCCAAAAGTTCGTTTGTCTTCGCCAGTTCATCAATGTAACCATTGATTTCCTTGACAGTTTCTGGCGAGATTTCATTGCCACTAGCTTTTTCTTGATTGTCAGAACTTTCTGGCAAGAACGCCTGGATCAAATTCATGATATAGCGCTCATCGATTTCCTTCTGTCCGAAAGATTCAAGTTCGTATTCATCATCGATGTCGTCATTCTGATCGGGATCATCATCAGGCTCTTTCCGCAGATCGTCCAGAATATCCTCATAAACTCCCCGCATGGCTTCCCAATCGTCCGGTGTTATATCGCTAACACCTAATTGCATCAAACCTTCTTCAGTATCAAGCTCATCATAGGTCTTGATTGCAGCTAAAGCCTTGTCAAATTCTTGGAAAGCCTTAACAAATTTCTTCTTATCTTGCTTGGGAGCATCATAAATTGAAGGTCCGTCTGCATCGAAGCTATACATGTCAATTTTTGAACGGGCTGATACGTAATTTTCCTTTGATTCTTCCCAGCTTGGGGCGACCGCGTACTTTTCACCTCCATTAGAATACAAGACGATTGCTTCATCAATTTTTTGACTAAAGGTCTTCGGATATTGGTAGGTTACAATTTGCCCCCAAGTCTTATCCTTGTCAAAAATCCGGTTTGTTCTTGAAAAAGCCTGAATCATATCCTGCGGGCTCATTGGCGGCCGGTCAATGTACAAAGTCGACAAACTTGGTGAGTCAAAGCCAGTCAATAAACGGTTAACGACTATAACTAAGTCTAAACGTTGGCTGTCAGCCTGATATTGAGCTTTCTTGCGGGCCAGCCGGGCATTGACGTTTTGGTTGTACTGATCCAGCTCAGACATTGAGAAGTTTGTGCCATAAACAGCGTTGTAGTCAGCAAGCGATTGCTTCATCTCATTTTGCACTGATTCTGAATCGTCTTCGTTTTCACTAACTGAGTAAGTAATAGCAATCTTTGGGAAGTCTGGTGCCACTTTCTTGATTCGCTCCGGAATCTTGAATTCCTCGTCTTCCTCATCGATGATTTTTTTGAAGATATGGTAGTACTTCTGGGCTTGCTCAATTGACGAAGTCGTCAAAATAGCTGAGTATTTCTTGCCAGAAATAAGTCCCTGCTTGCGGTATGCCGCCTTAATTACTGCTGTCGCAACTGAATGCATATGGGCCTTGGACCGATAAATCTGGTCCATTTTCTTGGTGTCTTCTTCGTTACCTGTTTCATTGCTGCCACCTTGATTGTCAATTGAGAAGCCTAAGACCATCTTGTCTCTGATTGCATCCCCGATCGTATACTTGTGCAGAACCGGTCCATATAATTCTTCAGTCGTCCGCGCATCTTGCCCATTCTTAGCCCGGGCATTCTCGTTAAAAATCGGAGTGCCAGTAAAGCCATACCACAGCGGCTTGCGGTTAAAGAATTTATCAATCTCCCGCTTTTGGCTAGGCGTAATCGTTCTGTGACATTCATCGACGATGAAGGCTAGCCGCATATTCTTTAAATTCTCATACCGTTTAGGCAACTGATCCAATTCATCAATCCGCTTAAACATGTTTTGCATCTTCTGGCGGGTAGTAACTACTACAGTTCGGTCACCATCAGTCAACTGGTCAGCTAGGTCATAACTATTATTTGTTTCGTTTACGCTAATGGTGTCGTTGTTTGCGTAAATCTTAAATGCTGTCGTGGTCTGTGTGTCCAGATCTTTACGGTCAATCAAGAAGATAGACTTATCAATTGACGGAATTTGCAACAAGTTGCGGGCAACCTTATACGAAGTCAATGTCTTGCCTGATCCAGTCGTATGCCAAATATAGCCAGATCTGCTCTCTCTTGAGGCTTTAAAAATTGCTTGAATCGCATGTATCTGGTAAGGACGAAGCAAGATGACGCTCTTGTTTTCGCTGTCCAACACCACGTAGTCAGCGATCATATGGTGAGCAGCGGGAATTGACAAAACCTCTTCTGCGAAGCTCAGATAGTCATCTACCCGCTTATTGTTCTCATCAACCCAGGCAGTCAAAAACTTAGCATTCAAGTTTTGCCCAGCGGATATATATCTTGTTTGCTTACCATTAGTTACTACAAACATTTCAACGAAGCTGTAAATGTCAGTAAATTGCCCTTCATCGATATACTTTTGAATTTGATTAAAGGCCTTCTTGTAAGGCACCCCTGGTGCTTTGAGCTCAATGTGTATTACCGGCAGACCATTGATCAAGAGACTCACGTCAAATCGGCGGTCTTGATCAAGCGCGGTCTTTTTTTGAAGCTGAACCTGGTGAACAACCTCATATACAGAGTTCCCTCCAGCGATATTAGTATTGTCTAAAATCAACAAGTCAGCGTCTGGAAGCGAAGAATCTTCTCTCCTCAAGTGATAGCGAACCTGTCGGTTGGCGCCAACCATAAATTCTGTTGCCCGATAGAAAGTCGGTTTAACAATTGCCGTTCTTACAGTCATTTTTTCGTTAGGAGTCAGTGGGTGGTCGTTTAACTGATCCTTGTTGTTTGATTCCAAGATACAGAAAAAGTTGTCCCATAGCTGATCTACAGTCCGTAAATCATCACGGAACTTCCACTGATGAACACCCTGTGTCAACTGGACAATGAGGCTATCTTCCAGTTGTGATTCTAAAGTCATAACTTTCCTCTCCCCTAAACAGCAACTCACTTAATGATGATTGTGTTGCATTATAATTACTAGTTTAGCTTTTTCTCTACTGAAGTGAAAGCATTTCCTTTTGATCAACCTTTATTGTATATTTTCGAAACAAATTGGGCTGAAAAAAGGCTGAGAGACCGTATAATCTTATGTGTAAGGATGAACAGTTCCTTAAAGTAAATCAAAAT
>NZ_JAOQBX010000042.1:0-10640 GCF_044902225.1 Lactobacillus sp. 23-2
GATAAAATCCCTAATCAAAGATAGCGTAAAGCGGTTTCAAAAATTAAGCAAAAAACACTCATCAAACTTAGATGAGTGTCCTAAAGCGTTCCCCATTCAAAGTCAACGCCTTAACTTAATGACATTGCGCTCATGGGATGCGGTTTTGCGATCTAAGGGGCTATAGATTTCACGTATACCAATATACAAGCTAAGTATTTGCCAAAATTATAGCTAAAGGCAACAATAATTATTAAAGAACGTTAGCGAATTTTTACACAGAAAGCGAGAAAAAATGAAAGCAGCATATTTCGTTAAAAAAGGCCTGGTTGAAGCCCGAGAAGTTGAAGATGCAACTCTTGAACAAGACACCGACGCGGTAATTCGCGTAATTAGAGCCTGCGTCTGCGGGTCAGACCTGTGGTGGTTCAGAGGCATTTCTGATCGGCCTGAAGGCACGGTTGGTCATGAAGCCATCGGAATCGTAGAAGCAGTCGGCGACAAAGTTGACAATGTCAAGGTCGGCGATTTCGTTATCGCTCCGTTCACCCACGGCTGCATGAAGTGTAAGATCTGCAAGGCTGGTTTTGACGGCAACTGTCCAAACGTGGAAGTTGGCGGCAACAAGGGTTACCAATCTGAAAAGCTGCGTTTTAAGAATGCCAGCGCCTTGGTAAAAATCCCTGGCCAGCCAAGCGACTACACTGAAGAACAATTGAATGACCTGTTGACTTTGTCAGACGTTATGGCAACTGGCTACCATGCTGCGGCTAGCGCGGAAGTTAAGCCAGGGGATGCAGTAGCTGTTATCGGTGACGGCGCGGTTGGTTTGTGCGGGGTTATTGCGGCTAAGCTGCGCGGTGCTGAAAAGATCATTCTGCTTAGCCACCACGAAGACCGGGCAGCCTTGGGCAAGGAATTCGGTGCAACTGACATCGTCAGTGAACGTGGTGAAGACGCGGTAAAGAAGGTTTTGGAACTGACTGACGGCTACGGCGCTGATGCTGTTTTGGAATGCGTTGGGGCAAGCAGCTCTATTGATCAAGCTGGTCAGATTGCCCGTGCTGGCGCGGTTGTCGGCCGGGTAGGGGTTCCGCAAAAGGAACCTGAAACCAACAAGTTTTTCTGGAAGAATGTCGGCTGGCGCGGCGGGATCGCTAACGTCACTACTTACGACCAAGAGGTCTTGCTGGACGCTGTTTTGAAGGGTGAAATCCACCCAGGCAAGGTCTTCACTAAGAGTTTTGACCTTGATCATGTGCAAGACGCATATGAAGCGATGGATCAACGGCAAGCAATTAAGTCATTGCTAGTCGTGGCAGACAAGTAATTTTTTAAAAAAGGACATTGGGTGATAAAAATGGCAGAAAAACAAACTGCAGGCCGCGATCACTTGGGCAAGTTGGCACCGAAGTTCGCGGAGCTAAACGATGACGTTTTATTCGGGGAAGTTTGGGCAAGAGAAGACAAATTGTCGGCTAGAGACCGGAGCATGATTACCATTGCGGCGCTGTTTTCCGCAGGCTTGTACCCGCAATTGAAGGCCCACTTGGAGCTGGGCAAAAAGCATGGGATCACCAAGGAAGAAGCAGTGGAGATTGTTACTCAGCTGGCTTTCTACTGCGGCTGGCCTAAGGCGTGGAGCACTTTCCCTTTGATTGAAGAAGTCTACGGGGATTAAAGCAGAATATACAAAAAGATCGTCAGACCACATGGGTGGAATGACGATCTTTATTATTACAGTTTACTTGTAGCGGGCAGGCAGGGTGAAGTACTTGTCCATGTTATAGCCATAGACTTGCGGGTACACGTACACTTTGCCCTTCTTCAAGACAAAATTCATTTTCTTTAAGTTGGTTGACTTGAAGTAGACATTACCAGAACCAAGCTTTTTAGCCCCTTTGACAAGCTTCTTCTTAATACTTGCTTGGCTGCCTTGCGCAACATCATATACATTCAATTTCTTACCACTTTTAAGAGAGTAGGTCCAACTGCCAATGTTGTCTTCTGCAACGCCACCGGCCCACCATTTCATCTCACTCTTAAATGAGACGACATTACTCTTGTTGTAAGTGATCTTGGCAGTAGTGGCATCGTAATAGCTCAAGTTCTTAAAGCCGTTATTGGCTCCATCTTTTGCATAGTTAAACAATCGCTTCGCGTTCTTTTTCTCAGCAGCAAGGCTCTTTTTTATGTCCTTGTTGATCTTCTTGATAGCGGCAGAATTGCCCTTCAGTTGCGGCAACTGGTAGGAAAAAGTCGCTTTCATCCCGTGCTTGTATTTCTTAACAGTCCGGTACTGCTTGATCGTGTACTTAGCTGAGCTGGCCTCCGCCTTAGGAGCAGCCACCAGACCAACAGTCACGGCCGCGACAAGCGCGCCAGCCATCACAATTTTCTTCATAAGCTTGTTCCTCACATGATTGAAACAAATATTACTCAGCCACATTGTACTACTAAAACCGATTTAAAAAATCTAACTTACGAAAAAACGTCAGACCTCACATGGCAATACAAACAAAAAAGTGAAGCTCGTTTCGAGCTTCACTTTTTACTTATTCTTTGCCGCCTTTGAGGCCAGCTTGGCGTTGTGAGCCTTGGCGCTTTGGTTGTACTGGTTGACTTCCTGGTTGTGCTGCTTGGTTTCTTCCTGCAGCTTCAGGCTCTTGGTGATCAGGTCCATTGGGTTCAGCCAAGTGCCGTTGTCCTTCCAGTAGTTCTTGAACGGCAGCTTTTCCTTCTTGGTGATATAGTCCTTGTCGGTCTTGGTCACGCCCAGGTGCAGGTGGCTGCCGGACATGTAGCCGATCTTCTGGCCAACCTTCAGCTTCTGTCCCTTTTTCACGACGATGTCGCTTGGGTTTAAAAAGCCTTCCTGGTAGATTTCCACGTAGCCATCGTCAGAGACGACCCAGACAAAGTACTCTAGGCCGCTGCAGTAGCCGATCTTCTTGACCGTACCGGAGTGAACGGCCAAAACCGGGGCTCTGCGGCCAACCTCTGACCAGCCGAAGTCCCAGCCGTCATGGAAGTAGGACTTGCTTGGGTAGACCCGGCGGATGACGTCAGTCTTCCCGTACTTCTGCCCAGACTTGTACTTGATTTTCTTCGTGTAGCACTTGCTAAAAGGGTAGCCCCAGATCTGGGAGTCAGTCAGGGTCGTGGTCTTCTTTAAGGCCATTGGCTTGGACTGGGCATTCTTGCTGGTCTGCTGGCCAAAATAGCCGTGCTGCTTGGCATAGATGGCGGTCCCCGCGCCGAGGACCAGAATAATCAAGATCAGCCAAAGGGCGGCTTTTTGGACGGTTTGCTTTTTGTTCTTTTTTTCTTGCATACTTCTCTTATTAATACATGTAATCCTTATGGTCTAGCAACAGGTGTTCATCAAGGTCTGGATCCAAAAACAGCTTCAGATCCTGGTCAAAGTTCCTGGCCAAGTGGTACTGGCCCAGGTCCTCCAGCTTGATCCAGGCCAAGGGGCCTTCCCTTGAAGCCTTGACTTCACCCGTGAATTCATCCGCCCGGTAGAAGAAGACGATGTAGCGCTGGTCTTTTTGGTCAAAAAACTGCTTGACCCCAACCAGCTTGGGATGCTTGATGTCCAGGCCAGTCTCTTCTTTGACTTCCCGCACGACTGAATGATAAAAAGACTCATGTGCCTCAACGTGGCCGCCGGGAAAGGCCAGACCCGGCCAGTGCTTGGACTGGCGGTCAATCGTCAGGACCTTTCCGTGGTCAACGATCATGCACATGTTGGTCAAGGTGGTTTTCTCGCTTCTATCCATTTACTCCTCCTTGATTGTCAAACAGACATATTATAGCACAAAGTGCTGTCAGGAAGATTAGCAGGAGGGGACGGCTTATGATAAAATCTTAGTTGTTGTAAAGGAGGCAGTCCATGAATTTAAGACTGAACAAACTCGCGGAAATGGTGGATCCCGGCAGCCGCCTGGCTGACATCGGCACGGATCACGCCTATCTGCCAATCAAGCTGGTCCAGGAAGGGAAAGTGGCTTTTGCCATTGCCAGCGACGTGGCCGCCGGTCCCCTGCAAAATGCTAAGACGGACATCGCTGAGGCGGGCCTGGGCCAGCAAATCGAAACCCGCCTGGGCAGCGGCCTGGAGACCCTGAAGGATGAAGACCGGATCGACACGGTCGTCATCGCCGGCATGGGCGGCAAGCTCATGGTCAGCCTGCTGGAAGAGGCCGCGGGCCGGGGCAAGTACTATCCAACCTTGATCCTGGAGCCCAACATCGGGGAAAGCCGGGTCCGCCAGTGGCTGGAAGAGCACGACTACCAGATCGTGGCTGAAGACTTGGTAGCTGAAGCCGGCCACACTTATGAACTGATCAAGGCCAAGCAGACTGGGGAAAAGCATCCCCTGACCGCCAAGGAAAAGGACTTTGGCCCCCTCTTGCTTAAGCAGAAGGGAGCGGTCTTTTTGGCCAAGTGGACCAGACAATTGGCTTACTACCAGCAGCTCCTGGCCAACTTGAACAAGGCCAAGCAGAAGGACGCGGACCGGATCGCGGATCTGGAGCGCCTGATCAAGGATATCAGCGAAGAAATCAAGGATGAAGGCGAAGAAAATGACTAAGGTTAAAGAAATCGTCAGCCGCTTGCAGGAAGACTTCCCGGAAGACATCGCCAGCAAGGGCGACCCGGTTGGCCTGCAGATCGGCAGCCTGGACAGCGAGGTCCACAAGGTGATGACCACCCTGGACGTGCGGCCCAACGTGGTTGATGAAGCCATCGAGAAGGGGGTCGACCTGATCGTCAGCCACCACCCGCTGATGTTCCGGCCAGCCCGGAACCTGGACTTCAGCGACCCGCAAAATGCCATGTACGCCAAGGTGATCGCCAGCGGCATCACCGTCTACTCCATCCACACCAATTCCGACAAGGCCAAGGATGGGTCAAGCGACTGGCAGGCGGAGGAACTGGGCCTGGAAAGCGTCCAGCCCTTCGCGCTTGATGAAGACGGGATCGCCATCGGCCGCAAGGGGGAATTGCCAAGAACCATGACGGCCCTGGAATTTGCCCGCTACGTCAAGAATAAAATGGGCGTTGACATGGTCCGCCTGATCGCGGCGGAAGAAGACATGCCGGTCAAGAACGTGGCTTTTGTCTGCGGGGACGGGAACAAGTTCTGGAAGCAGGCCTTGCGCGACCATTGCGACGCCTACATTACCGGGGACGTCTACTACCACACCGGCCACGACATGATTTCCAGCGGCCTGGTGGTCGTTGACCCGGGCCACTACACCGAGAAGCTCTTCAAATACAAGCTGGGCGAGCGGCTGGAAAAGTGGGCCAAGGAAGCTGGCTGGCAGACCAGCGTCGTGGTCAGCGAGGTCTCAACCGACCCCTTCAACAATATCGTCGGCTAGTCGGGTGACTGGCCTTTTGCAAATGCATGTTAGGAGAAAAAATGGAATATCCAAGCTTATTGCCAAGATTTTTGAAATACGTCAAGATCAACTCCCGCTCAGATGAGCACGCTGACCGCTTCCCATCAACCCAGCGGGAAGTCGACTACCAGATGGTCATCATGAAGGAGCTGGAAGAACTGGGCCTCAGCGACGTCCACTACAATGAGAAGGCGGGCACGGTCATTGCCGAAATCCCGTCCAACGTTGACTGGGACGTGCCAGTGATGGGCTTTTTGGCTCACTGCGACACGGCAGACTTCAATTCGGAGAACGTCAAGCCGCAGATCACCGAGAACTACGACGGGGAAAGCAAGATCCAGCTGGGCGACTCTGAATTCTATCTTGACCCGGCCGTCTTCCCGAACCTGAAGAAGTACAAGGGGCAGACCATCATCTCCGCTTCCGGCGACACCCTGCTGGGCGGGGACGACAAGTGCGGGGATGCCGAACTGGTAACTTTTGCCGAATACCTGCTGCAGCACCCGGAAATCAAGCACGGGACCATCCGTCTGGGCTTTACGCCAGACGAAGAAATCGGCACTGGGGCCCAGCACTTTGACGTGGCTGACTTTGGCGCCAAGTTTGCCTACACGGTTGACGGGGAAGGGCCAGGGAAACTGGACTGGGGGACCTTCTCAGCCGCCCAGTTTGAACTGGACATCCAAGGGGTCAACGTGCACCCAGCTGTCGCCAAGGGGCAGATGATCAACGCCATCCAGGTCGGCATCGACTTCCAAAACGCCCTGCCGCAAGACCAGGTGCCGGAAAAGACTGACGGCCGCGACGGCTTCTTCCACCTGATGGACTTCTCAGGCACGGTTGACAACGCCCACCTGGCCTACATCATCCGCGACTTTGAGCGCGACGGGCTGGAAAGCCGCAAGGACCTGGTCAAGCAGATCGTGGCCGACCTCAACAAGAAGTACGGCGGCGACCGGATCAAGCTCAAGATGTGGGACCAGTACTACAACATGGCTGATGAACTGGCCAAGCACATGGAGATCATCGACCTGGCCCGCGATGCCTACAGAGCCTGCGGGATGACTGAGATCAATGAAGATCCAGTCAGAGGGGGCACGGACGGCTCCCAATTGACCTACATGGGCCTGCCTTGCCCGAACCTGTTTGCCGGAGAGGAAAACATGCACGGCCGCTTTGAATACACGGTTCTGGAATCAATGTGGAAGGCCGTTGACGTCTTGATCAAGATGAGCGAGCTCAACGCTGAACGGGCTAAAAAGTAATCCACAGGCCAGCGGGCAAAATAAGCGAAAACTAAGCAAAATAGCGCTTCTCTTAGCTGAGAAGCGCTATTTTTGTGAATAAGTCAGGGCAGATCAAGGACAAACCGCCTTGTGAAACAAAATTGCAATTTAAGGGCTTACAGGCTGGCAAAAGAAATCCCTTAATATCAAGCTTTAGGGGGCTTCAGTTTAAGCAATACGGATTTTACAAAAATGGTCGCTGTTAAGAAATAATCCGGCAAAAGCCATGTCCTGCAAAGTTTGACGGCAAATTATAGAAAGTAAAAAATGGAAAATGACAAGCGTGAAACACAGACCGCTCGCCAAGCAAAAAGGCCAGCAGCTGCCGCTGCTGGCCTGATTAGCTAAATTTGTGATTGGATGTAGTCAAGCATCTGGTTGACTTCGTCGTCGGTGAAGTTGCCGTGACCGGCCTTCATCGCGTGCACCTTTTCTACCGAAAGGTGGCTGGAAAAAGCTAAGGCAGTGTCACTGACTGAGTGCTTGCTTTGAAATTCAATGATTGCATCTGAAAGTTCTTCTGGTTTCATGATCTTCACTCCTTAATAAATATATTTTACCATTTTTCTCATAAAAGATTCAGGGCAAATCGGCTTTCTAATAAAAAGAAGTGCTGATCTTGTTGAACGGGAAGTAGCGCAGTACGACCTTGCTCAAAACGTAGCTCCGCTTGACGGGGCCGAAGGATCTTGAGTCCTTGGATACGTCCCGGTGGTCACCCATGACCCAGTACTGGCCCTTTGGCACCTTGATCTTGAAGTTGGTGGTGTAGTTGACGCCCGCCGCCTTGTCGGCTTTATAATATTTGTTATTTAAATATGGCTCGGCGATTTTCTTGCCATTGACGTAGAGCACGTCGTTCTTGGACTGAACCGTGTCGCCCGGCAGGCCGATGACCCGCTTGATGTACATGGCCTTGGCTTCATCCGGCGCCTTGATGATGACGATGTCGTTGCGCTTTGGCGTGAACTTGCGCACCGCGATCAGGCGGTCGCCGTCTTCAAAGGTGGGCTGCATGGATGGGCCGGACACGACTTCATTGGCCAGGAAGAACGAGAAGATTACGTAGTAGATGGCCACGAAAATGGTGAACATGACGAGGACGTCCCGGAAGAAGGAGCCCCAGCTTTCTTCTTCAGCGGCCTGTTTCTTTTTGCTTTTTGTCATTGAAACTCTCCTTTTCTTGCTACCTTAACATTATATCTTAAATCAGAAGCTTGGCGAAAGATTATGTCAGCTTTCAAGCAGGTCTTTGGAATAGGGGATCAGGTGGCAGTAGGAGGCATTGTACTGGTAGTAGGCCAGGCGCTTGAGGTCGCAGTCAAGAATGCCCAGGAGCTCACCGTCCGTGTACCTGCCGCTGGCGATCACGGAATAGACGTAGGAGAGGCGAAGGTTGGTCAGGGTCATGGGCCAGTCTTTAATAAGCAGCTTGTCCCCCTTGGCCAGCTGCATGACGTTGTTGGTGCTGGCGTAAGGCTCGCCCCCTCTGGCTGCGAAGAGGTAGGGGTCGGGATTCTCCGTGAAGTCAAGCTGGCTGTGGATGTAGTCTTTGACCGTCTGGTCCTTGATCCGGTCCTTAACCTGGCTCCAGTGGACCTTGAGCAGGTCCCGGCTCTTGTAGCCCAGGGCCGTCAGGGTCAAGAGGTAGATGGTGAATTCGTGGCTGACGACGGGGATGAAGTCGGCGATGTGGTCCATCCAGTTGATCACGTAGGTCTTGCGCCGCTCAAAAGAGATGCCCTTGAGCTCGAGCAGGGGATAGTTGTCAATGATGCCGGTCGTGTTCAAGAAGTAGAAGTATTTTTTCAAATAGCTGATGTACTTGTTGATGGTGGTGACGGAGAGGTGCTCTTTGGCATCCAGCTGGTCGAGGTAGTCGCGGACCTCGGTGACGGTCAGGGAAGCGACCCCGTCTTGGGCAAAGTTGCGGCGGGCATAGTTGAAAAAGTTGGTCAGGACGTGGTTGGCGTTGAAGATCGACTTGGGCGACAGCTGCTGGGAATAGCGGCACCATCTGGCAAATTCGGCTTGGTAGGGATACATGTTGGCTCCTTTCTAATCCTGTTGGTTACTACAATGATTATAAACCGAAAGGGCGGCTGGGGACAGTCCTATCCTCAGCCGCCAAATAAAGCCTATCCGTTACTACAATTCAAATCATACAAAAAAGGCACGGCTTCGCCGTGCCAAATAAAAAACTAAGTTAACAGCCCAGGGTCCAGCATGCCAAGAATTTGCGCTGTTTTCGCCAGCTTACAGCAACTGGATCTTGGCGGCCTCGCACTTCTCAACGATGTCGCGCGGCCAGATGCTGGCTTGGACTTCGCCGATGTGGGCCTTGCCCAAGAGCAGCATGCACAGGCGTGACTGGCCGATCCCGCCGCCGATTGAGTAAGGCAAGTCGCCGGCTAGGAGGGCTTTATGGAATGGCAGCTCCAGCCGGTCTTCGGCCCCAGCCAGCTTCAGCTGCTCCTTGAGCCGGTCTTCGTCAACCCGGATCCCCATGCTGGAAACTTCAAAGGCCCGCTGCAGCGGCTCGTACCAGAAGAGGATGTCCCCGTTCAAGGTCCAGTCGTCGTAGTCAGGGGCGCGCAGGTCGTGGGGCTTGGCGGACAAAGGCAGGTCGCCGCCAATGTGCTCAAGGAAGACGGCCCCGTATTCCTGGCAGATCTTGTTTTCCCGCTCGCTTGGCGTCAATTCAGGCCAGCGGGCTTCCAGCTCCTCACTGGTGAAGAAGTAGATCTCTTCTGGCAAATGGTAGGCGGCTTGCGGGTAGAGGGCGCGGACGTGGTATTCCATCCCCTTGATGGTTTCAAAAATCCGCCGGACCGTCTGGTGCAGGGTGGCTTCCGTCCGGTCTTCCTTGTTGATCACCTTTTCCCAGTCCCATTGGTCCACGTAGACTGAGTGCAGGTTGTCCAGGACTTCTTCGTCCTTCCGGATGGCGTTCATGTTGGTAAACAGGCCTTCGCCGACCCCAAAGCCGTAGCGCTTCAAGGCCCAGCGCTTCCACTTGGCCAGGGAGTGGACGATCTGCATCTCGCTGCCGTCCCCGTCGTGCAGGGTGAAGGAGACTGGCTGCTCCCAGCCGGACAGGTTGTCGTTTAAGCCGGATGACTTTTCAACGAACATCGGGGCGGAAATCCGTTCCAGGTTCATTGCCGTCCCGAATTCGCTCTGGAAGGTCTCGCGGATGTAGCGGATCGCCTTTTCCGTTTCTCTGATTGACATCTTTGGATCGTAATCCTTAGGAATAACTAACTTGGCCATAAATCTCACCTTTTCTGAAAAAAATGGGGACAAAAAGAGCCTTTCATCTCCTATACTTCATAGGGACGAAAGGCTTCTTTCCGCGGTACCACCCAGCTTGTTCAATCTGAACCACTTTTCGAGCAGCTGTAAAAAATGTGTGCAGATGTGTATTTTAGTTTGGACTAATGGAATCACAGAGGTCTAATGCTATTGACCCTACACACCAGCTTTGACGCTTTACTCGCAAACATTTTTCTTATTGCCGTCATCACTGGTATTCCAATATCTCAACTAGGAGGTAATCGCATTGACCAGCGCAAGCACCTTAATGCCACTCTTGCAACTTCTTGGAAAGACTCTCGCCAATCCTCGGGTACAGCCAACCCGCATGGCTATGGCTGAAGCCGCAGCCTTAACTCCTTTTCAATTAAAATTCATAGCGCACAATTCAATTCTGGATGATCAACCAGCGCTAAAAGGCTAAGCATTGCATTCTTGTCCCGATCTACAACCTTGTTGTAGTTCGGGCATTTTTTGTTGTAGCAGACGTACTCATTGTGCTTTGTGCCGTGCTTCTTGTTTCCGTAAAGGGTGATCTTTTCATCGCCCTTTTTAACATTGCCACACGCCGCACAGCGCTGAGTAGACGGGTACAGCTTGTTTGCCAAAATAAGCTCCTTGCCGTACCAATCGCACTTGTAGGTCA
>NZ_JAOQBX010000043.1:0-8651 GCF_044902225.1 Lactobacillus sp. 23-2
TTTTATATCTTACTCGCTTGTTAAGAATTTGTCAACAAGTTTTTTGATTTATTTTGTCGTGCCTCCGTGAGAGCTTCGTGTCTCGCGCGGCAACAGATATTAGTATACTAGACTTTTTCGTTACGTCAAATTTACATTTTCATTCGGTTTAACACGTGAACGCACGGACGCGTTGTGACAACAGCCTTCTTTTCTTTCCATACTTTCATAAAGTTAAGTCGGCATCATTACTATATTCTCTCCTGATAGTTCGGAATTTGCTTGAAAACGCCGTGATTTTTTCTGAAACTTTTTTATTTTTTCTTTTCTTAGTGCAACAATCCCCGCTTTCCCTCTTCTTAATCCATTTCTGACAGGCTTGCTTGTTCATTTGCCGACAGCGGTCTTCCGAATTTGGTCTTCAATAATTTGGACGGCGATTTGGCAACGGTCAACTATTTCAGACTGATCATCACGCATTCCATGATTAATCCATTCGTATAAGGTGGCGTAAATCAAGTCAGCAGCGTTGCGGACCATCTTGTTAGAGTAATCACCAGTTTTAGAATGCTCAGCCACATAATTGCGCGTTACTCGCAAAATTGCTTCGCGGACCTTATCAGGAAGCATAATAGCAAACTCCTCTCCTTTCTTTCGGCCAGTTTGCCGGCATTGAACGTCTTTAATGAAAGAAATCGCGTGCAGGAAGTAGTTGCGATTGGCTGACATGTAGAGCAGAAGCTGGTTTAGTCCGGAATTATAGCCACCATGTTCTGGAACGAAATTGACTTCAAGCTGCTTGACCAACAGTTCCGTAACCAATTGTGGCAAACTGCCATAATAGGCATAGAAAGTCGGCCGTGACAGTTGCGCTAAAAGGCAGTAGCGTTTAACGTTCATTTTTCCTGCTTCTTCCCGACTGAATTCTTTTACTAAAACATTGCTTGCCTTCACTAGGCGTCCGTTTTCGATCATTTTTTCCTCCTCGTTTGCCAGCAGCTGGCGCTGTGTAAAGCGCTTGCGGATTTCATGGAACAAATATAACCGAAACATGCTAGGAAAATCCACTGACAAGTCGGAGGCACAGAAGCCCTGTAAATCAACATTTTAAGATCTGCCATAAGGTTGGAAAGTCTTTAGATATTGCACTTTTCACTTGAAATGTAGCACCAAAAATATTTCTTATAAAAAATGCCTGCCGCTTCACGCGACAGGCATTTGCTTTGAGCTAGGACTACTTAGCTGGAGTTCTCCATTCACCGCCTTGAGCGAGTTGACGTTCGCCCAATTGGTTAACGATGACTGAGATGTGTTCTTGCGGAGCACCAGTGTCTTCTGAGATGACGCGGGTTACGTCCTTCATCATCTTTTCCAGTTGTTCTGGAGTGCGGCCTTCCAACAATTCGATATGTACAAATGGCATGTTCAATACCTCCATTTTTTAGGATCTGACGTTTCTTTCTATTATACGTGCTTTTTTCTAAAAAATAGCCCATCTCTTGAAAAAAGTCCCTCTTTCTCATGCAAAAAAGCACGCGCGGACCGAGCGTCTGCACGTGCTTCTATTCTAAAAAATTACCGGCCAAGAACTTCCTTGATTGCCTGGTCCAGCGGAGTCAAGCCGCCCAAGACTTCTTCCAAGTCGCTGCTGTCTTCAGTCAATGAGCCATCGTCAATCGGCTGCTGGAAGCCAGCATACATGGCTGCCACGTCATGGCTCAAGCCCATGCCCTCCAGCAGCTTCGCGTATTCTTCCTGGCTGACCTGCTTGACCGTGACCTCTTTGCCAGTTGCCTTGCCCAGTTCTTGAGCAAGGTCCTTGTAGTCGCGCTTTGGACCAGCAAATTCGTAGACTTCCTTTGGATTTTCACTGGCCAAAACCTTAGCAGCAGCGGCAGCATACTCTCTTTCCAAGGCCCAGCCGGCATAATTGTTGGCCCAGTAGACCTGGCTTGCCGGACCTGGCGCCAAGAAGGTCAGCTCATTTTCCAAGTACCAGTTGTTGCGCAAAAATGAGTGCTTAACGCCACTTTCCTTAATGAGCTTTTCCGTCAGCTGGTGGTCAGCGGCCAGCCAGTTGCTGCTCTTGTCAGCCATCGGGAAGCTGGTGTAGGCTACATAGCCAACGCCCGCCGCCTTCAAGGCTTCAACCATGTTCTTGTGCTGGTCGGCTCTAGAGAATTCTCCGCCTGGCTGAGAAGAAATGAACAGCAACTTGTCGATGCCAGCCAAGGCCTTGACCAAGGCGGCTTCATCACCGTAGTCTGCCACGCGGATCTCTACGCCTGCCGGCAGAAGCTTCTTCCCCTTTTCACCGTCGCGGACGATCGCCACCACGTTTTCTGCACCAACTTCATCAACCAAAGTTCTAACGGCTGTCTGACCCAATTTGCCAGTCGCCGCGGAAATCGCGTTCTTCATGTTTATTCCTCCGTCTTCATTGCTTGTTAGTTTCTAATTTACAGTCATTCTAACACATGTATTTTAAAAAACAACACGTTTTAGCAAAAAAATAAGCGGCCACTCCGGCCACTTATTTTAAACTTACGCTCGTTTGTCTGGTCTTTCCGCTTCCGCCTGTAAGATTCCGTCAACGATGTCTTGCAGACTGATCTCACGCATCTTGGCATTGGCAGCTGCCTGAACTTCCGCATAGGCGTCAGCCAAGGTGTCCTGGATGTTGCCGCCGACGATGCAACGGGGCTCAGTGTCCTTGTCGACGTGAAGCAGGTTGTGCTCCATGTCCACGGCACGGAAGACGTCATACATGCTGATGTCCTTGGGATCCTTGGCCAGTTCCGGCTCAGCGCTCCCCTGCTGGGTCTTCAGCAGTCCGGCCTTGCGCAGGTCGGTCATCAGACTGCGGACAGTGCTTGGGTTGGTGCGGATGCTGCTTGCGATCCGCCGGCTGGACAGGTCCCCGTCATGGCAGATCACGATATACGACAGCAAATGCAAAGCATCACTCAATTTATGTGAGAACTTCACGTCAATTATCCTCCACTTTCATTCGTTTTTCTAATGTTACCAGCCCCTGCCAGGGATTTCCAACTTTCCTGGCAAAAAGTCACACGTGAAACACCGGCTACTTGGGAAACTTTCCCCGCAGGAAGTCCAGCAGCTCCTGACTGCAGTTTTCCTTGAGGATCAAGAGTCCCTGGTCGCGGCTGAGCAGCAGAACGATCTCGTCTTTGGTCTCCAACATCTTGATGAAGTCGGAATACTTGTAGCTTCCGTCCCCATGGTTGGTCAGCAGCAGAACGTGATCCGGATAGAATTCGTAGCGGATGTGCTCATTCTGGCCCGCTGGCATGGCCGCGAAAGTCTTCTTCAGCTTGCGCTTGTACAGGTAGTCGATCAATAGCGGGTAGGCAATGATCGTCACGCCCAAAAAGACGGTGATTGAGTACTGCTTCAGCACAAAGGCTGCGGCCCCAAGGAGAATCCAGATAGTTTCCGCGATGGCGATAATCAAGCGTCGGCTCTTCTCGGTTACCTTCATGGCCATGCGGGTATATTCGTCAATCGTCATGGTCACGTCAGTCACGTAGGCTGGCCGGCTTGGCCGCTCAATGTGCTTGGATGGGTTGCTTTTTTTCATCTTCAGCCCTCTTTTCAACTGATTTATCTAAATTTTACTACAAATCGGCCAAGACCGGTTTTAAAAGAGCCCCCCGTGTTTGTTTCACGTGTAACTTTCCGCTGCCTTTGCTATCATAAAGGACAAGATCTAAGAAATAGAAAGACGCGAAACAATGAATGATGCACTTACCAACGCGGTCCTCGCCGGCCTTGCTGACTCCCAGTACCCGGCCAATAATTTCCTTGGGCCACGCCTTTTGACCAACAGCCAGCAGGAAACCATCTGGCAAGAATTGAAGCGGCAATTGGCCGACTGCCGCGGCTTTGCCTGGACAGTCGCCTTTATTTCCGCCGACATGCTGGCTCCTTTTAAGCTGATCATGGAAGACCTGGCCCAAGCGGGGGTCTCTGGAACCTTGGTCACTGGAACCTACTTGAATTTCAACACCCCCCGCGTCTTCCGCGAGCTCCTGAAGATCGAGAACCTGACCGTCAAAGTCACCCCAGGGCCGCTCCACGCCAAAGGCTACTTGTTTGACCATGATGGCTTCCAGACCGCGGTGATTGGTTCCGCCAACTTTACCCGGTCTGCCCTGCTCGCCAACCAGGAATGGTGCCTGCGGATCAGTTCCAAGAACCAGGCCGGCTTGACCAGCAGGCTAAAAGCCGAATTCAACCGCTTGGCGCGAGACGGCCAGCCGCTGACCGAAGCTTGGATCAAAGACTATGAACTGGACTGGCAACCTGGCCGGCAACGCATGTTACACGTGAAACACGCTTCAAGTTCCATCAAGCCCAACCACATGCAAACCGAAGCGCTAGCGGCCCTGGACCAGCTGGTCAAAAGCGGCCAGCACCGGGCATTGGTCGTTTCCGCTACTGGCACGGGCAAGACCTACCTGGCTGCCTTCGCGGTCCAGGCTTACCAGCCGAGGCGCTTCCTCTACCTGGTCCACCGGGAGCAGATCGCCAAAAAGGCCCTGGCCTCCTTCAAGCAGATCATCGGCGGGCCAGCCAGCGACTACGCCCTTCTGTCTGGCGGCCAGCGGGCTGATCCCGCCGCCAAATACCTCTTTGCCACGGTGCAAAGCGCGGCGCGGGACCGCTTTTTGCAAGCCATGCCCAAGGACGCCTTTGACTACATCCTGATCGATGAAGCCCACCGGGCCGCGGCCCCCAGCTATCAGCGGCTCATGGACCACTTCCAGCCTGACTTCTGGCTGGGACTGACGGCGACCCCGGAGCGGATGGACCAGCAGGACATCTACCAGCTTTTTGACTACAACCTGGCCTATGAAGTCCGCCTGCGCGATGCTTTAGCGGAAAAAATGCTCACGCCCTTCCACTACATCGGCATCCGTGACTATGAAAAAGACGGCATCACGTCCACTGACGCCAGCTCCCTGCGCTGGCTGGGAGCCAGCGAGCGCGTTGACTACATCCTCAAGGAGCTGGACTACTATGGCTATGACGGCGACCAGCCCCGGGGCCTGGTCTTTGCCAGCCGGCAGGAAGAAGCCCGCGCGCTGGCCCAAAGCTTCAGCCAGCAGGGCCACCCCGCCAGGGCCTTGACCAACCAGGACTCGCAAGCAGCGCGCCAAGACGCCGTCCAAGCCCTTGAACAGGGCCAGCTGGAATACCTGGTGACCGTTGACCTTTTTAATGAAGGCATCGACATTCCCTCGCTAAACCAGATCGTGATGCTGCGAAGCACCCAGTCAAGCACCGTCTTCATCCAGCAGCTGGGGCGGGGGCTGCGCCTTTTTCCAGGACAGACCTTCGTCACCGTGATTGACTTCATCGGCAACTACCAGCACAACTACCTGATTCCCCTGGCCTTAGCCGGGCAAAAGATCTCCAAGGACCAGCTGCGCCAGCAGCTAAGCCGCCCCGACTTCGCGGGCCTAAGCACGGTCAGCTTCAGCCGGATCGCCAGCGAGGAAATCCTGCGTTCCCTGGACAAGGTCAAGCTGGATGCCCTAAAAGAGCTCAAGGAGGCCTACCTAGAGCGCCAGCAGGAGCTGGGCCGGGTTCCCCTGCTCATGGACTTTGCCCGCGGCGGGAAAGTCTCTCCCCTGCTGTTTATCGAGAACAAAAGCCTCAAGCACTACGGCGCTTTTTTGGAAAAAATGGGCGAAGCCTGTCCCATGTCCAGCTATGAGAGCCAGATCCTCTCCTTTATCACCCGCGAGCTGGCCACGGGCAAGCGGCCACATGAACTGGACCTGCTCAAGGAGCTCTTCGCTTTGGCCGCGCGAGGCAAAGAAGCTCGCGTTGCCGGCAAGGCCTTGCAGAAGCGCTGGAAAGCGCTGGGCTTCTACGACAGCAGCGATTTGCGGAAGTCTTTGGCCTCCGTCCTCTCCCTGGACTTCTTTAACGTGAAATCTGGCAAGACCACGGTCAAGGACCAATATGGCGGCGAGCCCATCGTTGACTTTGAAAATAGCGCTGACTATTGCCTGAATCCCAAGCTTCTGGATCCCAGTCCGGCATTTCGCCGCCTTGCCGCTGACGCGATCGCGACCGGCCTGTTTTTGGCCAAAAACTACGACGCCAGCCGCCAGTTCACCCTTTACCGCCAATACGACCGCAAGGACGTCTGCCGCCTGCTCAACTGGCCGCTTGACGTCAGCCGGCCCATGTATGGCTACCGGATCACGAACCAGGTTTGTCCCATTTTTATCACCTATAAGAAAGAAGAAATTAGTGAAGACAATAAAAAGCGGCGCCGCAGCGCCGTTTATGACAACCAATTGTCCGATGGCCAGACCTTGCGCTGGTACACCCGCTCACCCAGACACCTGGATTCCGCGGAAGTCCAGGAACTCCTCTCTGGCGTTGCCATGGGGCAGCAGGCAACCCACGTCTTGGTCTTCGTCAAGCGCAGCGACGCTTATGGCAAGCAGTTCTACTACTTAGGCGAGGCCGCGATCGTCCCTGGCTCTGCTAAAGAGGAGCTTTTGGGCACGAAGAAGCCGGCCGTGGGCCTGGACCTGAAGCTGCGCCAGCCATTGACGCCGCGGATGTACGACCTGCTTTTCGCGGATTAAAGCAAAAAAGGAACGACTTGCATGAGTCGTTCCTCTTTCTTTTGCAAAAATAAGGCTGTTTAGCGCGCCCGCTTTAAGATGCGCTTTGAAGCGTCTGCCAGGGCAAAGTACAGGATTGGAGTGCAGATTGCCGTTGAGCAGGAGTTGATCACCGTCGGCAACATGCTGGCAAATGCCCCGATAAAGTCCGCCTTAATGGCCATCCCAGCCATCAGCCCTTCAATGAAGGTCGTGGCATAAGAAGTAAAGATCTTGGTCACGCCGGCGACGATGGCCAAAATCATGATGTTCTTTGGCGTGTCTTCGTACTTGAAGGCCTTGAAGACCGCTGACAAGACGGCGGCAACCACGACTACTTCCAGCATGGTCAGCCAGCTGGTAGCAGCGTAGCCGTTCAAAATGTCAAAGCCGCCCAGGCCGATGATCCCGGCCAGCATGCCGTTTCTAAAGCCTAGGTACAAGATGGCCACGGCGGTCAGGGTGTTGCCGAAGTGGATAAATGGCTTCCCAACGACGGCTGGGAGCGGAATCCGCAGCACCCAAATGCCTAAATAGATAATTGCCGCGAAGAGCCCGGTCGTAATCCAGGCCCTAAGTGAGTTTTCTTCATCTCTCATGGTAAAAGTCCTCCTCTAACACGCTTCAAACCACACATTTTTCATTTTTCCAAAAATTGGCCAAGCAGCCAAGGCAGAGCCGCGGCGTAATTGGGACCAAAGCGCGGATCCTGGTCTGGCGCGGTTTTCGCGATGGACTTGGCGACAAAGGCGCCGGCCGTTTCCGCGGCCTGCTGCAGATGAAAGCCGTGCATCAGGCCGGCCATCAGGGCACTGGCGAACAAGTCGCCGGTGCCAAAATAGCTGCCAGGCACCCTTTCCTGCACGGAATCCCAGAAGGCATCCTGGCGGCTGAAGCCAAAGACCCCGATCTCAGCCGTGCCGACCGGCACCCCGGTCAAGACGACCTGGTCCAGGCCAAACTTGGCTTGCAGCAAAGACACGATTTCAAAGGCCTCCTTGCGGTCGATCCGCTCATGTTTCTCGACTGGCTGACCCAGGAGCAGCAAGGCTTCAGTCAAATTTGGCGTCAAAAGCGCCGCGTGCTGGGCCAGTTCTCCCATTCTGGCCACATAGCCCGCGTCAAAGCCGCGATACAGCTTGCCATGGTCCGCCATGGCCGGATCCAGCAGGATCAGCCGGCCGGCAAGCTTAGGCAGCTCAGTCAGCCAGACATCCAGGGCCTCTTGCCCCAAATAGCCCAGGTAGACCGCGTCAAAACTGATGTCCTGGCTGGCCCAGTGGTCCATGATCCCCGGAATTTCCGGCGATAGGTCCAGGTAGGTATTGGCCCCAAAACCGCCGGTGTGCGTGGACAACAGCGCCGTCGGCAAAGCCGCCGTCCGCAGGCCCGCGGCTCCCAGAACCGGCAGGGCCACGGCCATGGATACTTGTCCGACGCAGGACAGGTCTTGACTGATTAAGACTGATTTCACCTTGCTCCCCCTTTTGACCACAATTGTAGCCGTAACTCACATTATAAAGACTATGAGAAATAAATTAAAGTGAAAAATAATAATGCTATTTTCAGATTTATTAAAAAGTATACCATGCTTTTTCAGCAAACAAAAAATCAGCTGTTTCAAGCGAAACAGCTGATTTGGTTAGGAATGTGTTGTGTATGTATAAAATTCAATGTATCTCTACATTGAGGAAAGAAAAATAAAAGAAATTTGGATGTTATAGACTGGCTTTTGGATTCCGGTCTACGATTCAAGATTATACTCACACTTTGTGAACAAAGTGTGAACTTTTTTAAAAGAATTGCTTTTGCGTAAATTTTATATTTTTTGATAGTTATAGCCTGACTTTTTCAATCAAACAAGACAGCAAAAAGGCAGCCCAGGGGAAGGCTGCCCTCTTTGTAATGTCATGTTGTGTGTTTTAAGGGAAAAATGTAATAAGAAAAAATCTGGAAATTATCTAAGCATCAACTACCCCCGACCGAGGTCGGAGGTTTGCGACTAACTAGCGTGGTCCAAAC
>NZ_JAOQBX010000044.1:0-8476 GCF_044902225.1 Lactobacillus sp. 23-2
TTTAGTCATGAAAATAACCCCCGAAATTAGTGTCCTAATTTCGGGGGTCATATCAGAACTTGAGCGGTTTTTTCATGTAATTTTGCTTTAAGCTTAGCTGCTAGCTCTTAAACCGCTCGCCGGCCAAGGCGCGGTAGAAGCCCGCGTGGGCGGCGTTGTAGTAAGGCAGCACCCACAAGAAGCCGATGCCCAAAGTCAAGCAGGCCAGCAGGGTCCAGCCCATAAAGCTCAGGTCAAACACGAATAGTTCCCACTTGTGCCCATTCATCAATTCCCGGCTCTTCGTGATCGCCTCAGTCGGCTCTGGCTCCTTGCCTGCATCCAGCAGATCTTTCATGATGTATGGTGCCATGGCATAGCTGTAGGACTTAATAATCCCAGGAATGATGAGCAGCAAGGTCCACAAGGACGTAAATAAGGCAGTCAAGAAAGTGTTCAAAAGGGTCGGAATGAAGCGGCCATGAGTAAAGCCGGCAAAAATCCCGCTGAAGATGTTGCCCTTCTCTCCCTGGTCAGCAAAACTCAAATAAGTATAGGCGATCCCAGCGGTGATCAAGCCACTTAAAATTGCGCCAAAGGTGCCTGAACCCATAGTCGCGATATTGACGGAGTTGTCTTCAGAAACTGTGAAGAAGGCCGGAAAGCTGTCGAAGATGCCTAAGATCACGGCACTGACCAGAGTCAGGCTGACCGCCCAGCCCCAGTTGCCCTTCAGCTTGCCCTTGGCCATGCTCTTCAAGGCGGCCCGGTCGATTTTTTTAATTGCGTCTGCCATTGTTTCCACCTCCCGGATTGGCGTTTACAGTAATGTAACCGTTCTCTTAATACAATTATAGCAAACTTGACATGGCACATCGTAAAAAAGGGATTAATTTTTCCAGCAAAAGCAGGCGGAAAAGCTTAAAGTAGCACAAAAAAGAGCTCAGCGTGAGCTCTTTTTTCTTACTTTAGTAAGGCGCGACTAGTTCTCGTAGCTTTGAGCAACCTTTTCGTAGTAGGCAACTTCATCGTCAGTACACTTCACGAAGTGGCCTGGACGGATCTCGTGCATGGAGCGTTGGTCGTCCTTGCCGTCGCCTTCGAACTTGCCGTATTCGTAGTCAATCCGGTGACGGTTGCGTTCGATTTCTGGGTCTGGTTGTGGTACGGCGGAAATCAAACTCTTGGTGTAGTCGTGCAATGGGTGGTCGTAGACTTCATCCGCGTCGCCGACTTCCAGCAACTTGCCGTAGTGCATAACGCCAATCCGGTCAGAGATGAACTTAACCATTGACAAGTCGTGGGCGATGAACAAGTAAGTCAGGTTGCGCTGCTTCTTCAGTTCGATCATCAAGTTGACGACTTGGGCTTGAATGGAAACGTCCAAGGCGGAAATTGGTTCGTCGGCTACGATAAACTTCGGTTCAACGGCCAGGGCCCGGGCAATCCCGATTCTTTGCCGCTGACCACCGGAGAATTCGTGTGGGAAACGGGAAGCGTGGTTTCTGTTCAGCCCAACCGTTTCCAGCAGGTCTTCAACGCGCTTGCGGCGTTCTTCCTTGCTCTTGACCAAGTGGTGGATGTCCAGCCCTTCAGCAATGATGTCTTCAACGGTCATTCTTGGGTTCAAGGAAGCGTATGGGTCCTGGAAGATCATCTGGGCGTCCCGGCGGAAGGCCAAGTTTTCTTCCCGGCCATGCAGCTTAGTCACGTCCTTGCCTTCAAAGAGGACCTCACCAGCCGTTGGCTTGTACAATTGCAAAATCGCGCGGCCAGTGGTGGTCTTGCCTGAACCGGATTCACCAACAAGGCCGAAGACTTCACCTTCATAGATGTCAAAGCTGACGTCGTCGACACCCTTGGTGACGTTGCGGCCGTTCTTGAAGTATTGCTTCAGGTGCTTGACCTCTAAAATCTTTTTTCTTTCTTCTGGCATATTATGGCTCTCCTTTAGTCCTTCTTTTCAGCTTGGATCTCTTTATAGTGCGCCCAGCGGCGTTGAATTTCAGCTGGCGGGGTAACCTTTGGAGCGTCTGGGTGCAGCAACCAGGTTGCAGCCCAGTGGGTTTCTGAAACCTTGAAGAATGGCGGCTTCAGTTCCGTGTCGATCTTCAGCGCGTACTTGTTTCTTGGCGCGAATGGGTCACCCTTTGGTGGATCCAGCAAGTCTGGCGGAGTACCTGGAATTGATTCCAGGCGTTCACTGGTCAAGGTTGGCATTGAGTTGATCAAGCCCCAAGTGTAAGGGTGTTGTGGGTTGTAGAAGATTTCGTCAACCGTCCCCTTTTCCAGGAATTCACCAGCGTACATGACGTTGACGCGGTCAGCCATGCCGGCTACGACGCCCAGGTCGTGAGTGATGAAGATAATGGAAGTCTTGACTCTCTTTTGCAAGTCCTTCATCAAGTCCAGGATTTCTGCCTGAACGGTTACGTCCAAGGCAGTCGTTGGTTCGTCAGCCAGCAGGATTTCCGGCTCACAGATCAAGGCAATGGCGATCACGATTCTTTGTCGCATCCCACCTGAGAATTGGTGCGGGTATTCGTTGATCCGCTCTTCAGCGTTAGGAATCCCAACGGCCTTCATCATTTCCAAAGCCTTGGCCCAGGCTTCCTTCTTGGAAGCGCCCTTGTGCTTGATCAAAGGCTCAGCGATTTGCTGGCCGATCTTCATGGTTGGGTCCAAGGAAGTCATTGGGTCCTGGAAGATCATCGCGATCTGGTTGCCCCGGATTTCTTGCCATTCCTTTTCAGAAATCTTCAGCAGGTCCTTGCCGTGGAACAAGATCTGCCCGCTCATGATTTGCGCGTTCTTGGCCAAAAGGCCGATGATGGAACGAGTCGTAACTGACTTGCCTGAGCCGGATTCGCCAACGATCGCTAAAGTTTCCCCCTCATCCAGGTGGAAGGATACGTCACGAATGGCCTTAACTTCACCGGCATAAGTGTGGAAGTCAATTGCTAAGTTTTTAACGTCTAAAATTCTTTTTGCCATGTTCGTCTCCCTTATCTTTGGCCCTTAGGGTCGAAGGCATCACGCAAACCGTCGCCAAGCAGGTTGAAGGCAATCATCAGTACGCAAAGAACCGTTGCTGGGTACCACATTTGGTATGGCAGGAATTGGAAGTTCTTCTGCCCTTCGTTCAAAAGCACACCCAGAGAAGTTTCCGGCGCGGAGATACCGATACCGATGAAGCTCAGGAAGGCTTCGAAGAAGATGGCACTTGGAATCGTGTACATGGTTTGAATGATGATGATACTTGAAAGGTTTGGAATCAAGTGCTTAGTGGCAATCTTGAAGGTTGATTCACCAAGCGAACGTGCTGCCAAAACATATTCTTCATTCTTCAGCGACAAGGTCTCGGCCCGAATCTGCCGGGCCATGGTCGTCCATGAGGAAATGGCCAGGGCCAGGATGATGGAAGTGATGCCGGGCTTCAAGACAACCAGCATCAGCACCACGATAACCAGGGTAGGAACTGAAGAAATGATTTCGATAATCCGTTGCATGATGTTGTCAGTCATGCCGCCCTTCCAGCCGGAGATGATCCCGTAGGTAACCCCGATGGCCAGGTCGAAGAAGGCTGCGACAATGGCAACGATCAATGAAATCTTAGTACCATAGATAATTCTTTGGGCAAGTGAACGGCCAAGGTAGTCAGTCCCAGCCATGAAGTACTTGCCGGCAGGAATTGAAGCGTAAGCGTCAGTCCAAACGCCGTTTTGCTTGATCTTCCCGTTGACGCCGTTGAGCCAGTCAAAGCCTTTCCACTTGGCTGGCAGGTTGGCGTATTGCGGTGCTGACTTAACCAGACTGGCGTTGTTGATCCAGAAGCTGGAGCCAAAGGCGATTACCACCATTACGATGATGATGACAGCGGAAATCATCGCCGCCTTGTTTTGTCTAAATCTGATCCAGACATTTTGCATGAAGGAAAGTGAAGGGCCAGAGATGTGTTCAGCACTTTGCGTATCGCCTTTTTGGGCAGGTTCGAAAGCGTCTGCCGTGATCTTCACGTCGTTTGCGTTTTGATCCATTCTATTCGTCCTCTCTTTCTATTAATCAGTCAGTCTGATCCGTGGGTCGATCAAGCTGTAGACAATGTCAGTAATCAGCAGGATGACAACCAGGCCGAAGCAGTAGACCATACTTACGCCCATGATGGTTGGGTAGTCGTTGGTCAGGATTGACTTGGTGAATTGTTCACCGATCCCAGGAATGTTGAAGATGTTTTCGATAACCATGGAACCAGTCATCAAGGCAACAGCGTAAGGCCCGATCAGGGTAACCAATGGAATCATTGAGTTGCGCAGGGTGTGCTTGCGGATGACTTCGATCCGGCTCAAGCCCTTGGCCTTGCCCAATTCAACGTAGTCAGAACTCAAAGTGTCGACCATTTCCGTTCTGATGAATCTGGCCGTTTCCGCCAAAGGCCCTACGGACAAGGCGATGGTTGGCATGATCGTTTCGCCCGCCGTGCCCCAGCCGGCGATTGGGAACCAGCCCAGCTTCAGGCCAATGTAGTACTGCAGCAGCACGGCCAAAACAAAGTTAGGAACAGACTTGCCGATGATGGAAAGAATAGTGGCCGTTGAGTCGATCCAAGTCCCTTGGTTCATAGCGGCGATAGAACCGATGATGATCCCGAGGATAACGCCGACGATCAAGGCTTGCAGACCCAATTGGGCTGAAGCACCCAAACGGGCGCCGATCAGGCTTGAAACCGGCTGGTTGCTGTATTGGAAGGAAATCCCAAAGTCACCATGAGCCGCGCCTGCCAAATAGGTTATATATTGTTGAATGACAGGCTTATCCAAGCCGTATTGCTTGTTCATGATAGCCTTTTGTGTTGCCGTCATCTTTGCTTCGTTTGCGTATGGTGAACCAGGCATCATCTTCATTAAGAAGAAGGTGATCGTCGCAACGAGGAACAAAGTGAGGATCATGTAGAAAATACGTTTAAGTAAGTATTTAGCCATATTATTGCTCCCTTACACTTTTGTTTTAATCAACATTACATTTTTAATGTTTTTCTTATTATACCAAATATTGTAGAAATTACCATAAGATGATATCGGACCAACCCCCTTCAGGTCAAGTCTGTCAAGGCTTTTGCCCTATAAAAAATCTTTGGCAAAACTATCATACTTGTAGTTTTAATCTTTTTAACCCAAATTAAACTTAGTTTTTTAGCTTTTTACCCCATTTGGCCTTTTTTCGTTTAAAGCTTGCGGTGACAAGCGGCCAGCTAAAAAACAAATTCTTTAATAATTTAAGCGGACTAATTGCTGTTGCTGCCCTTTTCCGGACGATTGACCACATCCTCCCTAAAATTATCGCTAAAAAACCTAAAAAACAAAAAGCCGAGTGCTATAGAAACAGCATCTCGACTTTATATTATAGCACGGTCTATGCCTATATCCCTAGTTCTTCACCGCATATGTGTGCTTAAAGTCAGGATATTCGCCATTGAAGACCAGATTCTTGATATTTGGCCGGATCATCCAGGCCTGGCCCATGTGGTAGAGCGGGCTGACTGGCTGCTGGTTGATGATGATCTGTTCAGCCTTCAGCAGGGCCGCCTTGCGCTTTTGCTTATTCATGGTCAATGAGGCCTTGACTGCCTTGTCGTAGGACTTGTTGGTCCACTTGCCGAAGTTGTAGGCCTGGCCACTGGTCATGTATGACAGGAAGTGGTATGGGTCTGGGAAATCGGAAGTCAGCCCGCCCAGAACCACTTGGTACTTGCCAGCCAGCTGGCGGGCAAC
Organism: Lactobacillus sp. 23-2; assembly: GCF_044902225.1. Lineage (NCBI taxonomy): Bacteria > Bacillati > Bacillota > Bacilli > Lactobacillales > Lactobacillaceae > Lactobacillus > Lactobacillus sp. 23-2. The sequence goes on from NZ_JAOQBX010000044.1 coordinate 5,748, forward strand.
TCTGGTGGTCTTTGGCAGGTTGGAAACGGAGACGGAGATCTGGTCGCCAAAGGCTTCAGTCAGGGCACTTTGGATGAATTCCGTCTGCTTCTTGTAGGAATCATCGTCGTCAGCCATCAAAGTGAAGGAGATCTTCTTGGTCTTGAGCTCCTTCAGCGCCTTCTTGAAGTACTTCTGGGCTTCAGTCTTGTCGTATTCGACGTACTTGTTGTTGTCCGTGTCGTGCTTTTCCACGTAGTCCGCGAAGTTTTCGTCGTCAAGCACGACGTTGGTAGCTGAGAAGGTCGTGGCCTGGGTGTTATAGTCCCCGATCGTGGCCAGAAGCTGCTTGCGGTTGATGGCCATTGACAGGGCCCGGCGCAAGTTGGCGTTTCTGAACATCTTTTCCTTCTTGTAGTTGTAGCTCAGGTAGGTGGTGTTGCCCAAAGTCAGCACCGTGTAGCCCTTCTTCCCCTTCATGGACTTGGCGGCCTGGGTGTCGAGGATCGCTGCATCCAGCTTGCCGGTCTGGTAAAGGTTGTAGTCGGTTGCAGGCGTCTTTTGGACTGAGTAGTTGACGGAGTCCAGCTTGACGTTCTTAGCATCCCAGTAGTACTTGTTCTTGGCCAGCTTCCAGGTCAAGCTTGACCCAGTCCAGCCGGCAGACGTGAAGGGTCCGTTGTAGACGGCGTATTCCGACTTGGTCCCGTACTTCTTGCCATACTTGTTGACAGCCTTGGAGTCCAATGGCTTCAAGCTGATGGCGGTCACGACCTTGAAGTAAGGCACTGGCGTTTCAAACTGCACGACCAGCTTGTACTTGCCCTCGGCCTTGACGCCCAAGGTCTTTACCTTCTTCTTGCCTTCGGAGATCTTGATGGCGTTCTTGATCCCCTGGTAGTTGTTGACCTGGCTTGAAGCCGTCTTCGGGTCAACTTGCCGCCGCCAAGCATAGACGAAGTCGTCAGCGGTAACTGGATCGCCGTTGGACCACTTGGCGTTCTTGCGCAGGTTGAAGGTCCAGGTCAAGCCATCCTTGGAAACGGATGAGCTTACTGCCACGCCCGGCTCAGCCTTGGAGTTCTTGCCCAAGCGGTAAAGCCCTTCATAGGTGTTGGCAATTTGCTCTTCACTGGCCGTGTCGTCCGCCTTGGCCGGGTCCAGGCTTTCCAATTCGGAAGTCGTCATCCAGTTGATCGACTTTTCATAGCTCGTCCCAACCGGGGCCTTGGAATTGGATGAACTGGAATTGGAGCTGGACTTGGCGCAAGCCCCCAGCAGCAAGGCACTAGCGGCGATCATGATTCCAGAAATGATTTTCTTAAAATTGCTCATGGCATGTATTCCTCTTATTAAACTAAATTAACCGAAAAATGACACAACAAGCTTAAAGCTAACAAATAATCCACATTAAATAATGATTAAAACCTGATAAGTCGATTATACCGAAGACCTTTCCTATTTACAAGCATGCAAAAAGACGACAGGTCAGCCTGCCGTCTCTTGTACTTCATTTTTTGCTTTAGCTTTTTGGACAATATTTCCCAGGAAATACGCTAGTTCTTCACGGCATAAGCGTGCTTGAAGTCCGGGTACTCGCCATTAAAGACCACGCCTTTAACGTTAGCGCGGATCATCCAAGCCTGACCCAGGTGAAAGAGGGTAGTGATCGGCTGCTGGTCCGCGATGATCCGTTCCGCCTTGAGCAAGGCTGCCTGGCGCTTGTCCTTGTCCATCGTCAATGAAGCCTTGATGGCTCGGTCATAGGATACGTTGGACCACTTACCAAAGTTGTAAGGCTGGTCCGTGGTCAAGTAGGACAGGAAGTGGTATGGGTCTGGGAAGTCGGAGGTCAGCCCGCCCAAGAAGACCTGGAAGTTGCCGGCACTCTGCCGAGACAGGCGCGTCTCTTTTGGCAGGTTGGTGACCGACACGGAAAGCTTGCTGCCAAAGGTTTGGGACAGAGCGCTTTGAATGAACTCCGTTTCCTTCTTGTAGACGTCGTCATCGTCGCCAAGCAGGTTAAAGGAGAGCTTCTTGACGCCCAGTTCCTTTAAGGCCTTGGCAAAGTACTTCTTGGCCGCGGCCTTGTTCACGTCCAGGTACTTGTTCCCCGCCGCGTCGTGGCTTTCCACGTACTTGGCAAAATTCCGCCCTTCCAAGACCACATTGGTAGCTGAGAAGCTCTTGGCCTGGGTGTTGTAGTCCCCGATCGTGGAGATCAGCTGCTTGCGGTTCAGGGCCAGGGAAATGGCCCGGCGCAAGTTGACGTTTCTGAACATCTTGTACTTGAAGTTGTAGGTCAAGTAGGTCGTGTTGCCCATGGTCAAGACCGTGTAGCCCTTCTTCCCCTTCAGCTGCTTGGCCGCCTGGGTATCAAGCAGGGCCGCGTCCAGCTTGCCGCTTTGGTAGAGGTTGTAGTCGGTTGACGGGGTCTTTTGGACTGAGTAGCTGATCTCATCCAGCTTAACCTGTTTCTTGTCCCAGTAATCCGGATTCTTGACCAGCCGGAAGAGCCCTTCATAGGTATTGGCGATCTGTTCTTCGCTGGCCGTGTCCCCGGCGGTTGGCAACACATCCAGCAAACATTTCTTTTCGCGAAACGACACACTTGTTAATTTTTGCTTAAAACCTGTATGCTCCAATTATAGAGGACTTTTTCAGGCAGACAAGGGGCGTTTTCATGAATATGTGTCGCGCGGAAACCTTCGATTTCAATCGAGGGGGGAGCGCGCCTTTCTCCTTTCTAA
>NZ_JAOQBX010000045.1:0-6017 GCF_044902225.1 Lactobacillus sp. 23-2
GGGCGATTCAACTCGGCATTGAAATGCCAAGTTTTCTCGCCCTCAACGTAATAAATTGCCTTGGAACTGGCATGAACGTGGGCTGCGTGGGCAGTAAGGGCCAGTCCCAGGCCCAGCGCCGCGAAGGCGAAAGTTCTGATTTTCTTATCGGTCATGATTTTTTCCTCATTTTTGCTTGTTATTAATAAAATTATATTCTTTTTTGCCAGTCTAGTGGCCAGACGGAAGCATTTTTTCAAAAAAGGCCGATTGACCTTATCAGCGAGTTTGCTTATGCTTAAAGAAGCAAGCATGATTAAGAGGTGGCGATTATGGAGGCAAAGCAGCTTTGGCAAAAGAACGGATTTACGATCCGCTTGGCAAAAGCCAGCGACGCGGCAGACTATTATTTCCAAAACTACTGCCCATTGGACAAGGAAGTGGCCAGGCTGACCGGCTGCAAGGAGACTTTTTCAAAAGATGAGGTAGTCTCCTTTTTCATGAAGTCGCTGGCTGACGAAGACCGCCGCTTCTTCTTGATTATCGCTCCTGACGGGCAGATCATCGGCGAGAGCGTGATCAACGAAATCGACTGGACCTTGCGCTGCGCCAACTTCCGCATCTGCCTCTTCCATCCCGCGCAAAGAGGCCAGGGGATTGGCAGCTGGGCAGTCAGGATGACCCGGGACTTTGCCTTTGAGCAGCTGAAGCTGCACCGGCTGGAGCTGGACGTTTTTTCCTTTAATCCCCGGGCAGAAAAGGCCTACCTGCGGGCTGGATTTAAAAGAGAAGGCGTCCGGCGGGATGCAGTTATGGATGGCGGCAAGTACGCGGATGACATTTTGATGGCCATTTTGGAAGACGACTGGCGCGAGCTGGTTAAGAATTAAGTAAAGAAATGGAGAAAAAGATGAAGTTTCCAGTAGAAAAGCTGACCTGGACCAGAGAGCCAGCGGACTATGCAATTTTAGACGACAAGATTGAGATCGTGACCAAGCCGCACACGGACTTGTGGCAGCGGACCTACTACCATTTCCGCAATGACAACGCGCCGGTCCTGCAATTGGCGAGCGATGAAAAATTCTTTTCTTTCATCGTTAAAACCGATTTTGCCAGCCACCACCGCTTTGACCAGTGCGGGGTGGTCATGTACCTGGACAGCGAAAACTGGCTCAAGGGGTCAATTGAGTACGAGAATGAAGACTTCCAGCACTTGGGCAGCGTGGTGACCAACCATGGCTATTCAGACTGGGCGACAACGGAGATCCCGGCCACGGTCAAGTCGATGTGGTACCGACTTAGCCGCAGAGAGGACGACTACTGCATTGAATGCTCAGAAGATGGGGTGACCTACAAGCAGATGCGGATTTGCCATATGCTGGAAGGCGGCGGAACGATCCGCTTTGGCATCTATGCCTGCAGCCCGGAGGATTCATCCTTTAAGGCCACGTTCAGTCACTTAGAATTGACTGACTGCCAGTGGCAAAAGCATGATGGCCAAGCCGCCGATCCCGACTTAGAGTAAAAAATCCGTTCCCAGAACTTGGGAACGGATTTTTGGTTAGTTGGCGTATTTTATTTTGACTTTATTATTTGTATCTCCCCTTGACGGCGACGGACTTAGTGGCTTGGGAACCAGTCAGCTGCGGGTAGATGTAGACGGTGCCTTTCTTGCTGATATAGTAGTCGACCGTATTCAAGTCGACCAAATCAGCGGCAGACGCGGACATCCCTAGGGCTCTGGCTTCCTTTTTCAAAGCTGCCTGTACGTTCTTCTTGCCGCCCTTGACTACCTTCCAGACGGGCAGGCGCTTGCCGCTTTTGAGCGAGTAAGCCCCGCCATGAACGTAGCGGATGTGGCTGGCGCCGGCGTAGTGGTCGCTGGCGCGCTTGATTGCCGCAATGCCGTGCTTGTTGAAAGTAACCTTGGACTTGACGACGTAATAGTAGTCGTAATCGTTGTCCTTGTCTTTTTGGGCGGCCTTGAATAGGCTTTTGGCATCTTTTTTGGCCGCTTGGTAGGACTTGACCTGAGCCTGGTTGATCTTCTTGATGGCCTTGCTCTTGCCCTTGAAGACAGGGAGCTGGTATTTGAAAGTGGCTGAGCGCTTGGCGAACCGCTTGCTTTCCTTGTAGTTCTTGATCTGCCAACTGGCTTTGGCGGCTTTGACCTGGCCGGCGCTAAGGCCTAGGCACAGCGCGGCTGATGCCGCGATCATGGCTTTTTTAAACATGATTTTCTTCCTCCTAATGTGCACACTGCTAATAGTATGATTATTATAGCTTCTAGAGCGATTGTAGCTATGGGGATGCAGATTTTTTGAAAAAATCTTATAACTTGCTGCCCGCGAGGGGACAACGTCAGTGTCATTAAGTTCGAAAAGCAGCCGCAACAATTTTCCTGCATTGGGACAATCGCCGCGGCCTTTTTCTACAAGTCCAGGTTTAAGCTATAATATGGTCAGAAAGCAGGTGGATTTAATGAGTCGAAAAAACGCGCGCGACCTGCTCACGGTGCTGGTAGTGATGATCCTGTGTGCCTTTTTCACCAAAAGTCCCAAAATCTGGGGCAGCGTGATCATCCTCGCCATCCTGGGCTTGGTCTTTGACAACATGCCGCGAGCCGGTCACTGAGACAATATAGAAAGGTCGAAACAAATGAAAGAAGATACGGTTTATCAACACGGGACTTTGGCGATGCTGATCCCAGGCCTGTTCGACGGGACGCTGCCAGTCAGCCGCCTGCTTGAGCACGGCGACTCCGGCATTGGCACCTGCGCGGGCCTTGATGGGGAAATGGTGGTCCTGGGCGGCCATGCCTACACCATCCGCCGCGATGGGACGGTGGAAGAGCTTGCCGGCGACGTGACCGTGCCCTTCGCGACGGTTCACTTTGACGCGCCTAAGTTCTCGCTTCCGCTGAAAGGCCAGGACTTTGCCCAGGCCAAGCAGACCCTGCTGGCCGCCAAGCCTCTGGAAAACGTCTTTTTCGCGGTTAAAATCATCGGGACTTTTGCCAAAATGAAGACCCGGACCGTCTTTAAGCAGGAGAAGCCTTACCCCGACCTCAACGCCGTGGCTGACCAGCAGGCCGTGTTTGAAGGAAAAAATACCCAAGGAACCATCATCGGCTACTTTGCCCCAGAGCTCTTCCAAGGCGTGGCCTCAAGCGGCTTCCACCTCCACTATTTGAGCGATGACCACCAGCTGGGCGGCCATATCCTGGACTTGACGGTGGGAGAGGCGACGGCTTACCTGCAGCCCTTCGCCGACTTCCAGCTCCACCTGCCCCTGGAAAACCCTGATTTCATGCAGCAGCGCTTCGACCTGGCCAGCCTTGGCGACCAGATCTCCAAGGCTGAGCACTAATCCAGCAATTTTAATAAAAAAGCTTCTGCCCGCAAAGATTGAGCAGAAGCTTTTTTGTTGATTTTAATCAGGCAAATCCGCCCCGGCTTGCCTGGAGCTGAAGGTGAACTGGCCTTGGCTGCCCTGGGCCAGGATGGTCAGATCCTGCTGGCGGCTGACGGAATAGCGGGCCAGGGTGCAGGCCTGGCCGCCCGGGAAGAAAATTTCCACTGAATTCTTGTCCGTGTAGACGTTCAAATTCAGCTCCGTGCTGGGCGGAAACTGTCCGTTTTGCTGAGCCTGGTAGTCGGCCTTGGCCTGGCCCAGCAGCTCATTGGCCACTCTGGTGACCTGGTAGGCGCCAGTTGCCGCGTTGAGCTGCAGCTCGATCTGGTCGCTGCCTTGGATCAAATACAGCTGGACTAGGCCCGTGAACTTGGTCAGCTTTAACTGGTAGTGGCTGTTGGCGGGCTGGCGCTTCAGGCTGGCGATCTGCTTCCAGTTGCTGCCGGAAAGCTGCCCCTGGCTGCTCTTGGCGGCCGTTTCGTGCAGTTTCGCCGTCACCGGCGTTTGCAGCAGCTGCTGGCCGTTTAAAAAGAGCTTTCTAGCCAAGCTGTATGAGCCTAAGCGTCTTGACTTCTTGGCCTGGCTGCCTTGGCCGGCCAGGATCCCGCTGGCCGTATAGCTCCAGTTGCCGATCCAGCCCATGGCGTAGATGGCCTGGTCTGGGGCGGCGGAATCAGGGCTGCCAGTGAAGTTGGCTCCATAGAAGTCGCTCCCCTGGTCCAGGCGCTGGCTGGAGCCTTCCGGAGTGAAGAGGCCGTTTTGGTCCAAGTGGCCCACGATGTAGTAGGTTCCCGTGGTCTGCCCGTTTTGCGGCATCTTGGCCCCAAAGAAGAGGACGGTCTTGGCCTGCCCCTGGGCATTTTTCATGAACCTGACGACCGGGCACTCAAGGGGCTGGTCTTGGTCGTTGAAGCCGTTCAGGACGCTGGTCCCCAGGACCTTGGACGCGCCTTTTTCGTCAGCCTTGGTCCAGGTCAGGCCATTCGCGGACTGGTAGACGCCGAACTGGTTGCCTTCAGCCACGTACATGATCATTTTGCCATTATTGTAGAAAACCGTCGGATCCCGCTCCTGGTCGGCCTTTTGGGAGGCAAAGGACCAGGAGTGGTCCAAAACGGGTTTGCCATCATTTAACGGATGGCTGAAGGTCAAGCCGCCGTCGCTGGACCAGGCGGCCCAGACGTTCTGGGAGCCGTCGCGCCGCTTCAGGCCTGAGAAGTAGGCCACAGGAGCGCCCTTGGGCACGCCCTGGATCAAGCCGGTGTTTTTGATCACGCTGCCGGTCCAGGCTGACTTCCAGGCCTCAGCGTGGGTCAAATAGGTGGCTTTAATGGCGGTCTTTTGCTTGGAAAAATGAATGAAATCCTTGGTCGAAGTTACCGTCCAGCTTTGTCCCTTGGGGCCAAAAGGCTTGGTGGCGCCATCTCTGGAATGCAAAAAGTAGATCCGGTAGGACTGGCTCTGCTGGTCATAATAGATCGTCTGCAGGTCGTTGGACCAGCCTTGGCTGCTGGTCAGGTGATAAGCAGCTTGATGCTCAGGCGAGGTGAGCGTGGGCTGCTTATACGTGAAGCCATGATCAGCGTAGCTGTCCGTCTGCTCGTCATGTCTTACCCAGAGGGCGATCAGGCCCAGGAGCAGCAAGAAGCCGCTGATCCAGTAGCAGGGGAGGAACTTGTCGCGTCCCATACTGGTCTGCCATTTTCCTTGCTTTCTGCGGCTCATTTTAAATCTCATCGTCGTCATGCCCTTTATTTCTGCTTATTTTCTGCTTGCTTTTGCTTAAAATTATACAACATCCAGAGCATCAAAAAAGAAGCCTGGCGCTGTTGCTGGGCTTCTTCAGACATCTTTGTTCCATTTGCCCTTGATCTTGGCCGTGACCAAGCCGCTGACCTCTTCAACCGACAGGCTGAAATCGCTTTGAAACCAGTGAATCAGGATCTGCGTGATGGCTCCGGCCAGGTAGGCCGCGGAATAATCCAAGTGCTGTCCCTGTCTGGCCGTGGCCTGCAAGCAGGAAATTTGGGGCAGATAGTGCTCAAACTCATCGACCATAAAGGCGTTCAGGCCGTTATCGATCAATTCTTGGAAAAAGTCGCGCTCTTTGTAGAAAAAATAAAAAGAAGCGGTGACCAGCTCCTTAACCTGCATCTGGTCCAAATCCCGGTGCTGCCGGCGGAACTCGATGAACATGCAGCTGAACTGGTAGTGCATGACCTCTTCTTTTGAGCTGAAGATCTGGTAAAAAGTCTGCCGGGACAAGTGGGCCCGGCGGCAGATGGCGGTAACGGTGATCTCGGAATACTTCTCTTCTTTAAGCAGGTCCAAGAAAGCATCTTTGAGCCAGGCGCGGGACCTTAGGGCGGTTGGATTGCTGCCAGTATACATGGACTTCCCTCCTAAAAAGTCTGACAGATCATAAAATATGTAAGACTTATGAAAGTGCGTTGACGTGCTTCGCATGCTTTTGTATGATAATAGCACAGATTAGCGCTATTGCGCTAGTCTGAAAAGGATAAACATCCTTTTGCTTTCAATTCATCTCTAGGCTAAAATTAACAAAAACTAAGGTTCAGTATAAATTCGTGTGTAAATAGTAAAAATTAGACAACAAAAAAGAA
>NZ_JAOQBX010000046.1:0-5906 GCF_044902225.1 Lactobacillus sp. 23-2
TATCAAAATCATATAAAACTCCTTGACAAGCATCAGTAAGATTTGACAAAGAGCCGTTTATTCGTGATCTTTGTGCTTTTTTATCATGTCCAGAAGAGCCTGCATGGCTTTGACTCTTTGTACTTGCTCGCCATGGATTTCTGGCTTGGACTTCCACTCATCAGTTGTCCAACCCTTGAGGACATAGACGTGCCGGTTCTTGTCATAGTTGCGGATCAAGCTGAGGATCTTATTTTCAACTTCTTCGTTAAGTGGCTTGCCGCCATTAGCCAACAGCTGGAAGAACTCCTCTTTAGGAATTGGGTCAGCATCTTCAAGTCCGCCCTTGCTCGTCCAGAGGAAGTGGTCAACGATCTTTCTGGCCAAATCTTTGCTTTCCAGGCTGACGATCTTGGCATCCCTGCTCCCTAATTGGGTAAAGTAGGCCAGCATGTCCAGCTCTTCTTTCTCCTGCTGGTGGCCGGAATAAGCCAGCATGTCTTCTGGCTCCCAGTACTCACTTGCGTATTCGCTGAAGTAGACATTATAGACGCCTTCCAGTGCTTTTAAGCCATCTGGACCCAGCAGGTCTGCATTAACAAGTATCCGTTCAAATTCTAAGTCGATCCCGTTTTTAAAAAGTTCATGCTGTTCAAAAACATAGTAAGGCACTTTTTCCCGGCGAACCAGTTCAGCAAATGCGATAAATTCATCATCGCTGATATCAGGGTAATGATTTTTGCCCTTAATATCTTTGTAAATCTGAGCGAGGTCAACGAGTTCGATTACGCCGTAGAGGTTGACGGCTCCTTGGAAGAATTTGTGCAAGAAGTCCAGCTTATCGGTGTCAAAGCCAGCATCCGCATACCGCTTCTTCATGGTCTTGTCGAGCAGACGCTTAGGGTAGCTGGCTTTTTTGCGCATTGCGGCGTGTGGGTGAGTATCACTGGCTAGGTCCAACAGCATCTGGCCAAGTTGCTGACTGGCATCAGATGGATCATTATCTTCTTCATCTAAATCAAACAGGTCTTCATCATCTTTATAGAAAGAATCGTCAAAATATTCATTCTCAGTGATGTCTTCCTTAGGGATCCCCATCATCTTTCCATAAGTGTAGCCGCCAAGGCCCCAGCAAGGGAGGTCATAAAGTGCCCTCTTCATCAGCGTACAGATTTCCTGGAAAGTGTGCTTGCCATAATCAAGCCGGTAGAATAAGGAGAGATTTTCAAATTCTGCTGAAGCTGCCTCCAAATTACCTGGGCTGGTTTGGTAGGCATAGGTCACTAACTTGGTGATTTCGTTTAGGCCAGTGTCGTTTGGATAGATCTGACTTTCTACTTCATCAAGCGGTTTGCCAAAGGCCTTCAGCTCTGCCAGAACTTTTTGAAAAGCGCGATCGTCAACTGTTTCTTGGTGCTCGGCAAAGTCGCGAAGGTCGTCAGGAGTTAAGTAAAACTTGCTGCTGAATTCGCAGAGGTCCATGTAGAGATACCAGATTTCATGAATACTGTCTTCTTTCCAGGTGACACTTTCATGAACCAATAGTGGGCTTGTTAAAGGGATGCCAGAATCATTGCAGTACTTGTTTATGATTTCTGGACTAAAAATAGCGTAATGCTCAAGCAATTTACTGCCTGTGATTTCGCCGAAAGTGAGGAATTGCTCAAATGTAATTTCTGGGTAGTCCTGGTTCTGCCTTTTAATGTCTTTGTACAAGCCGTACAGATCCTCAAGAGAGATGATCCCGTATGCATTAACCGCACCGGTATAGAACTGGAGAAGGAAATCTATCGACTCCTCTGACAGACCGATTTTCTTGAGTTTATTGATTGCTGATTTTTGCATGGTCAAGCTCCCCCTTTTTGTAAAATACGTTATTGCGTCTAAGGCTATTTTACCCGATTTGGTGAGGAAATGTGATGGGCTAGAATTCGAGGGACAAAAATAATCCAGTCCGAAAGTGGCAATGTCATTAAGTTAAGGCATTGACTTTGAACGGGGAACACTTTAGGACACTCATCTAAGTTTGATGGGTGTTTTTTTTGCTTAATTTTTGAAACCGCTTTACGCTATCTTTGATTAGGGATTTTATCAAAGGTGGCGTATTTTCATGACTAAGAAGCATCAAGTCCTAAGACAGCTTGATTCTGTTACAGACATGGCTGCCGAATGCATCAATTACTTTGTTTATCATCCAAGCAAAGACTTCACGCGTAAAAGAAAATTGGATGCTAAGACATTCATTAAGACCACTCTTGCCATGCAAGGAAACTGCTTGAACAAGGAGCTAGCTGACGCATTTCCTAAGACCTCTAAGCGGATGACCGCGTCGGCTTACGAACAGCAGAAATCAAAGGTTAACCCTAGATTATTTAAGGCAATTCTGTATGAATTCAATTCAACTTTGAAACAGCCTGCTGTGTATCACGGCTATCGGCTGCTGGCAATTGATGGTAGTGACTTTGCTTTGCCGTATGATAAGCATTCACCATTTCTATGCAATATTCAGACAAGAAAAAAGCCTTCGGCCGATAATAAATTAACGACCAAAGGCACATGTTTGATTCATGCCAATATCCTTTACGATATCGCAAATTGTTGTTACCTAGACTGCTTATTGCAATCACGAAAGGGTATGGATGAACGCAGTGCGGCTGTACACATGCTTCAGACCTTAAGACTTCAACACCGCTATATCGTACTGATGGATCGTGGCTATGAATCCTTTAATCTTTTCGAGCATGGAAATCGACTGCCTGACTGCAACTATGTTGTTCGCCTCAAAACTAAAGATAAAGGTGCTATTCGGGAAATCAGTGCTCTTCCCGACCAAGAATGTGATCTTGAGATGACGTTTAACATCACCAATAGCGCCAAGCAAAAGAAGCTTCACCCGGAGTATCACAAAATCAATGCCCCAAATCGTCGCTATAAGGACAAATATTCACCCAAGTACCGTACAGTGCACTGGGATTTTGAAAGTTTTTGTCCGGTCCACTGCAGAATCGTTAAGCTTAAGATCAACGACCCACAATCGGGAAGCACCAAGTGGGAAGTACTAGCTACTAATCTAAGCTCGAACGACTTTCCACTTAGTGAAATGAAAAAACTGTATCATCTGCGCTGGAATATTGAAAGCTCATTTCGCAAGCTAAAGTATGATCTCGGTGCAGTATGTTTTCATTCGAAAAAACCAACATTTCAAGAAATCGAGTTGTACTCTCAACTGATTATGTTTAACGTGGTCAACAGAATCATATCCCTTTGCCGGGTAGCTGATGCTCACAGGAAATGGCCTCATGAGATAGACTTTAAAGAGGCAGCCAACATAGTTCACCGCTATTATACAATGTCCATGATAGGCAATTCAAAGCAGATGATCGAAGAAATAGAAGCGTATCATCATCCAGTCCGAAAAGGCCGAAAATATCCAAGACCTTTACGGTTTCAAGGTTCTGTTAGTTTAAACTATCGAATTTCGTAAAAAGACAGTCAATTGACTGCTTATTTGTCATGCCCAAAAAACAGAAAAGACACCCATCAAACTTAGATGAGTGTCCTAAAGTGTTCCCCGTTCAAAGTCAATGCCTTAACTTAATGACATTGCCGAAAGTGGACTGGATTATTGGGCTTATTTGACGTTAACGATGAAGTTGTCGGTGTCGTAGCTACTACCGTCTGGGAACTTGATAGTCAAGTAGTCTTCATATTTCCCTGGATCCAATGTATATCTAGAGTCCAAAGATCCATTGAAGTGTACTACAGTTCCCTCCGGTAATGCAGAAGCATTAGTCAAAAAGAAACTTGGATCAACTAATGTATCCCCTAAATCATCATCATAGTATTCCAAAGCTGAGGATGAAGAAACCGTAAAACTTGAAGCTTTTGGTGCAACCTTAATCGTTTCAGCTTGTGACGGTAACACTGTAATCTTAAATTTGTTGGTATCTTCATAAGTTCTGTCTGGATAAGTCACCTTAACATGTACCGTATAAGTCCCTGGCTTAGTAACAGAAAATGGCTCCTCGGAATCTGTGTTCAAGTCAAACTGTGTTCTATCAGATGACGACTTAAATTGTGAAAAGATTGGGTCATTTGGGAAGTAGCCCGCTGGATTAGTGATAAAGTACTTACGGATTGAATAATCTACACCGTACTCAATTGAATCATCTGCACCGTACTCAAGTGTTACATCATGAACAGTCGGCTGATACTTATCAACATCAGTAGTCGGAACCACAAAAGTTACTGAACCAACTACTTCCTTTGATCCGTCACTATACGTTGCTTGAATTCTAGTTGTGTAGCTGCCACCTTTCTGAGTATCAACTTTATCTAAGTAATCATAGTCAACGTCTGACGGCAAAGAAGATTTATTGGTAATAAAGTCTTCCGGACGATAACCATCTAAAGAAGATGTAAGACTCGCCCCCCAATCTACTTTAACCGTACCGCTCTTGACTTGTGGTTGGTACTTGTCTGCCATAGTCAGACGCTTAACAACCTTCTGAGCGGGTTGCTTAGTGGCGGTCTTCTTAGCAACTTTATTTACCGGCTTCTTGGTAGTTGCCTTCTTTACTACCTTTTTGGCCGTCTTCTTAGTCGCGGCCTTCTTTGCGGTCTTCTTGACTACCTTCTTTTTAGCAACCTTCTTCACCGGCTTCTTAGTAGCTTTCTTCTTGCTAGTCTTCTTGGTACTCTTTTTGGCTTTCTTCGCCTTTTTAATACTCTTCTTTGCAGCTTTCTTGGTAGATTTCTTAGCCTTCTTAGTAGTCTTCTTTGCAGCCATGGCAGTTGGTGCTACTTCTACTGCTGGAACTGCAGCGCCCAACAAAGCCAAGGCAACAGAAACCTTACTGATGGCTTTCAGTTTGTTACCCATAATTTTGTCCTCTCACATATTATTAGATGATTACATCGTTCAATTTCTGACCAGAAATAATATTTGTCAAAAAATATTATTGCAATTAGCGAAAATTATTTTTTGAAGTGGATGTAAAACTTGTCGTTGAAGTGCCATTCAAAGGTGTTTAAGTTGTACTTCTTGTAGTCGCTGTCATTCTTGAAAAGCTCTTCCATATATTTTGTGATGTTTGGATACTTGGCAGCCCATTTTGCTTCATATTGCCGGTAAGCCTTTTCACCCTTAATGTAGGCCGCATAGGATTCCTTGGTGTAGCCCACACTCATTCTACCTGTTTGTGCAGCTCTTTGCGCATAAGTCAGATTGTGCTTTTCGTATGTGGATTTTGATACTATAGTGTCTCTACTTCCCATGCGTAAATCTTCAAGTGGGTGTGCATTGAACCACATAGTAAAACCATTTTCAGGTTCATTTTTTTCACGCTCAGCAAGATCAGCATCATATTTGGCCTTAATTTGAGCTGGAGTACCACTGCCCAAATAATAGTCAACAAAATGAACATCTGTAAAGTAGTCTACTTTGACGTCCTTTGCCGGGACATAAACGTAAGGATCGTGATCAATTTCGTACATCAATTGACCATTGATTGGTCCTTGCCCTAAGACAGAAACCTTACTCCCCTTCTTGATTTTGGCCTTGATCTTGTTTTTTGTAGTTGGTACATAATAATCGGTAGGCTTGCCCTTGCTGTTGTAGAAGGTTACGTAATTCGTAGTGTTAGGCGTTGTTCTCTTAACAGTCTTCTTAGGCATTGACTTCTTGACAATCTTCTTAGGCGTTGTCTTCTTGGTGCTCTTTTTGGCCTTCTTCGCCTTTTTAGTACTCTTCTTTGCTACTTTCTTAGTTGACTTCTTAGCCTTCTTGGTAGACTTCTTAGCTGCCATAGCAGTTGGTGCTGCTTCTACTGCTGGAACAGCAGCGCCTAAAAGAGCCAAGGCAACAGAAACCTTACTGATGGCTTTCAGCTTTTTACCCATAATTTTTTCCTCTCACATATTATTAG
>NZ_JAOQBX010000047.1:0-5634 GCF_044902225.1 Lactobacillus sp. 23-2
ATCTCGCCTCCCTGTCACGGAGGAGATCGCGGGTTCAAATCCCGCATGGACCGTAACTGAAGCAACGACTTAGGTCGTTGCTTTTTTTGTGCTTTTTGTTGGATCAGCCTACTTGCAATCGCTTACAGCTTAAGGTATTATACAGGTAGAGAAAGATCTTTCGAATTGACAGCTTAGTTTTTGTGAAAGAGGGTCTGCGAATGTCAGAAAAGATGATCGTCAAGTGAGCCTCCTGAAGAACCAAAATTGTCATTTCACTGTTGGCAGGCTGATGGCTGCACCAAAGGCCGCATTCTAGCGGGAAAGCCTTCCGCGCAAAGGTGTTCTGTTTGTTCACGGCGGCAAGGGTGCTCAAGAATAAGGCTTGCGAACGGTTTGCAATAAAATTGAATATTTGCCAAAAGGGCCACATGTTAGTGTTGAGACATGGGGTCCTTTTTTTACGGCTTTTTGTACTAAAATTTAGCTAAAGAACAAACGAAAGCACAAAGGAGAAAAGACAAATGACGGACATCAAGCTGATTGCGATAGATATTGACGGAACTCTGGTCAATTCCAAGAGTGAGCTGACTCCAGAAACGATCGCGGCGATCAAAGAGGCTAAGAGCCGGGGAATTAAGGTGGTTCTGTGTACTGGCCGCCCATTAAGCGGGGCGGAAGCACTGCTTGAGCAGCTGGGCTTGGACCACGCGGCTGACCAGTACCTGGTCTGCTTTGGCGGGGCAGTAGTGCAAACGACTGCTGGCCAGGTAATCTATGAACGCGGGATTTCCTATGAGGACTTTGTTGACCTGGAAGGGATTGCCCGCAAGTTGAATATCCACTTTCAAGCGATCAGTAGCGACCGGATCTACACCTGCAACAAGGATATTGGCAAGTACACCTTGTATGAAGCCAACCTGGTCAACTTGGGCATCTCTTATAGAACGCCAGAAGAGATGCGGGGGATTGAGCTGATCAAGGCGATGTATATTGAGGACGCGGAGATACTGGATCCGGCCATTGCCCACCGGGAGCTTTTTGAAAAAATTGGCAGCCGTCTGGATTTGATTAAAAAGCGTGCGCAAACTCGTGTCTTTAGACATGAGTCAAGCACGAAAAAGCGCCCCAGAGGGGCGCTTTTTTAGTTTCTATTTTTCCTCCTTCTTTCCAATTCGCCATACTTGCCATTCTGCTGTTTTTTCATGGCTGCAGTGTACTGAGATGCGATATAGTTTTTCACGACTTCTTTGCTCATGTCGCCTAAAGTGCTCATGAAATAGCTTGGGGACCAGAGATGACCACCCCAAAGCATCTGTTTAGTTTCCGGGTGCAGCTCAAACCATTTCCGTGCCGTCCAGCCTTTCAGCCCCTTAACCACATCTACAGGTCTCTGCTTTGGCGAAAACGAGATTAGCAGGTGAACGTGATCGGGCATTACTTCCATTTGCTGGATGTCGATGTCTGACATAGCCGCTCTTTTTTGAAGCAGCTCCTTCATTTCTCCAACCTTTTCCGGGCTGTCAAAGACTTCTTTCCGATACTTGGTTACGAAAACTAGATGAAAATTAAAGTTATAAACGCAACCTCTTTCATGAATAATCATAGTGCATACATCCTTTCTTTATGTTATGATTGTAGCGCAAAAGAAGAGAAAGAAGGCGTGCATCTGTGTCTAATGATGAAAAGTATGGCTTTACCAGACAGTACCACGTGCTGCTGACTGACAAGCAAAAAATCCAACATAAGAAGGCATTGGAAACCCAGAATGCTTTGTTTCAGTACGCTTTAAAGTATCTCTTTAAGACATATGGCGTTAAACATATCGGACGGCCTATGCCGGCCAGCAAAAAGCCCATTCAATACGTCCTCAACAAGATAAAAGCAGCTTTTATCAAGGATAAGTACGACTTAGATCGCTGGAGTAAGTCCGTGCTGTTTTTGTCATCGCATTCAGCCGATGAGTTTCTCAAGACCGTCTACACTAACTTCACGCAGTACCGCAAGCGCTTGGAGAAAGCGGACAAAGGCATGAATGCCAAAGCCCGCTACAATTTTAAGATGAACGTTACCAAAGACAAGCACGGAAAGCACAAGAATCAGCTTCACAAGTCTTGGTATCGCAAGGGATCTATCGGCTTTTTGAGAAATGGCGCAAGCTTTAGAACCATCACTTCGCAAAAGCTTCCAGTAGATTCCAAAGGCGGCATCAGAATCGAGGGCAAGCATACAGACAATCATACCTTCTTAACAGTCGCCGACTTCGGCACGGTTGAAGTCATTGAGGATCTGTCAGATTTGAACTTGAAGGACATTGCGCTGACGAAGATAAAGAAGCTTCCAGATGGCACTTACAGACTGCAGCTGACCTTTTCTCTGCCCCGCGAGAAGCAAGAGTCACAAACGATTCAAGGCTTTGACTGGAACATGGCGGGCAACGAGGCTTTTTGCTCATCAGATGGCAAGCGGATCAAGGTGTCAGACAGCACGATCAAGCGGGCTGACGAGTATGAGCAGAAGATCAACGAGATTAAATCAGCACGTGATCTGGAAGAGAATATCCATGGCCAAAGCAAGCGATACCGGAAGCTTAACCGTAGGCAGCAGAAGCTGAATGCAAAACGGGCAAATCTGCTTACCAATGAATACCGTCATCTGGTGCATCAAGTAGCCGATGATTGCGACACGATAGTCGTTGAGAAGTTGGATGCCTATGAGATGCGCAAGCGTGGAAAAGGCTCCGCCCAAAGCAAGGGCATCAACCGCAGACTGGCGGTCCTCAAACCCTATGAGCTGATGACCATTTTAGAGTCGCTAGTGAGGAAACAGGACAAGACGCTTATCAAAGTGGACTCGTTTTGGACAAGCAAGGCATGCCATAATTGCGGATACATCAATAAAGATCTTAAAGTTGGTCAGAAAGAATGGCAGTGCTCAAGCTGCAAGAAGACGATTGACAGAGACTTGAATGCAGCAAGGAACATATTAGATTGGGGGACTCATCCGGAGCATCACGCAAAGCTAAAGAAAGCAGCTGAAGATGGAAAAAAGCTTAGCCCTTCGTCACTGGTGGCGGAAGTTTAAGCTTATGTAGAAAATGTAGAAAACAGCCCGGGCGAAACGGAACAATCGTCCTTAGCACTAGACGGTACCTGCCTGCGTAATCTTCTGAGCGAGTCAAAACGAAGACGAGACGGTACCGGGCAGCTGTGAAGCTAACCTAAGCACTCCGAGTACTTCTTGGAGTCAGCAATCTTACATGCAATGTGCTGGGTGGCCCCCAGATTCCCGCGACTTTAGTCGTGGGAGGTTCAAGAAGACGGCACCTTTTTACTACGAGGCTTATGCCAAGGGCGTGAACAAGGGAGCAGCTTTAGACAAGCTTTGCGGGATTTTGAAAATCAGCCGCGACCAAGTCCTGGCTTTAGGCGATGAAGAAAATGATTTGAGCATGATCAAATTTGCCAAGCTGGGCGTGGCGATGGGCAATGCAACCGCGCAAGTCAAGGCAGCCGCGGAAGAGATTACCGCGGACAATGATCATGACGGGGTAGCCCTGGCTATCCGGAAGTTTGCCTTATAGGAGGCGAAGAATATGGAAATTAAAGAATTGCCGACGGAGCAGCGGAATCCAGCCAGCATGCGGATCGACCAGATGACGGCAGCGGAAATCGTCAAGACGATCAACGACGCTGACCAGACGGTGGCAGAAGCCGTGAAAAGGGCGTCTGGCCCGCTGGCAGAAGCGATTGACCAGGCTGCGGACCATTATCGCCGGGGCGGGCGCTTGATCTATATGGGGGCGGGCTCTAGCGGCCGTCTGGGCGTCTTGGACGCGGTTGAGCTGGTGCCGACTTACGGGATCAGTCCTGACCGGGCGGTAGGCTTGCTTGCCGGGGGTCCGGGCGCCATGTTCAAAGCCGTGGAAAGGGCTGAAGACCGGGCGGACCTGGGGCAAAAAGACCTGCAGGATCTGAAGCTGAAGCAAGATGACGTCGTGATTGGGCTGGCGGCCAGCGGCCGGACTCCGTATGTTCTGGGCGGGCTTGACTACGCCAGCCAGGTCGGCGCCTTGACGATCGCGGTAGCTTGCGTTTCTGGCAGCCTGATCGGTCAGCACGCGCAAATTGCCATTGAGGCCGTGACTGGGCCGGAAGTGATCACCGGCTCTACGCGGATGAAGGCCGGCACGGCCCAAAAGATGATCTTGAATGCTTTGTCGACAGGGATCATGATCAAGCAGGGCAAGGTTTACCAAAACGTGATGATCGCAGTGAAGCCGACCAACCAGAAGCTGGTTGACCGGGCGATTCGGATCATTATGACGGTCGCGGATGTTGACCAGGAAGCTGCCAGTGCGGCTTTGGCCAAAAGCAAAAGCGACGTGCCAGCCGCGGTCGTCATGCTGAAGCGGGGATGCGGCTTGGCGGAAGCGGCCCAATTATTGAAAAAGCATCACGGCAACGTGGCTGATGTCATTAAATTGAGATAGCAGGGTGACTCTCGAAAAGTCCCCAACTAATTAAACAAGACGCCCCTGGTGTTTGGGGAGTTAGCGATCTTGATGGTCAAGGCAGGTGCCTGTTGACTGATGATTCTGCCAAGTTCCGCCTGCATCAGCGGGTTATGGGTCAAGACCGACCCAGCCAGGGCCAGCAAGGGATTGATGCCGGGATTGCGCTTGAACAGAAGCAGAATTTGCTGAGCCAGCAGCTTTGCTTGGTGGGCAAAAATTGGCGCGGCATCGGCTTGGCCGGCCAGCTGCTTGGCCAGACCAGCGATTTGCGGGCGGGGAGCTTGGTAGAAAGCTGCCACGAGCTCAGGAATGGAGGAAGCGGAGAAGTAGCTGAGGACCAAGGGAGCGAGGGGATGCACTTGCCCCTGGTCATTGGCATGCAGCACGGCTTTGACGGCTTCGGCCGCGATCTGATAGGCGCTGCCTTCGTCTCCGAGCAGCCAGCCCCAGCCACCGGCGCGGGACAAGCGGCCGGCATTCTTGGCATAGACGATCGAGCCGGTTCCCGCGATCGCCAACAGGCCGTCTTGACCTTCAAGTGCACTGAGCAGGGCCAGTCTGGCATCGCTGGTCAGTGAAACCTGCCCAGCGTAGTCACGCAGACGGCTGGTGATTTCAGTGGCAAAAAGCTCCTGTTGCTGGCTGCTTTCCCAGCCCGCGATTCCGATCAGGATCCGCTGGCACTTCCAGTCTTTGTTTGGCAAAGCGGCCGTGGCTTTTTCTATGGCGGAAACGATATTGGCCAGGGTCTGGGGCAAATCCAAGACAATGTTGCCCGGACCAGCTTCGCCATGGCCAACCACCTCTCCTTGCTCATCGTAGCAGTCAGCGGTCACGTGGCTGCCGCCACTGTCGACGCCGAGTAAATACGTATTTTCTTCTGTCATGCCTTTACCTCTTTCTTAGAAATTCTAAAAGCAATATAGTACAAATTTTGGCTTTAAAAAAATAATTTCCAAAAAAATCAGAAAAAAATTCTCTGCAAAAAGCGCAATTTACGAACAATGATTTCGAATTTTGCCAAATCGCGGAAAATGAACAAGAAAAAGTTCGCGTCAGCCAAAAGCACTTTGTCACAACGCGTCCGCGCGTTCACTTGCTAAACCGAATGAAAATCCAAATTTGACGAAAGAAAAAAC
>NZ_JAOQBX010000048.1:0-5128 GCF_044902225.1 Lactobacillus sp. 23-2
AACAGTCACTTGAGTACTCGAGTCTCTATTTCTGTTGAAGTCTGCCGCGCTTGTTTTCGAATTCTGATCAAGCACCAGACCAACATAGTCATAATCGCCCATGCAGTTCGTATAGTGGCCAGTTATGCCACTGCCATGCGCGTCATAAATTGCTTTTTCTTTAGTGTACCAGCCACTCAATGGATCACTGTAGCCCCATGCCAAGTTCTCTGCATTAGATACATCCACATTCTCTGGATTGTTCATGAAATATGTATGATCCAGCGTGCTATTTGAGATAATACCGGCGATGCTTGCATAGACCATAAGGTCATAGTCAACGCCTAAAGCATTATGATTAGAAAAATTATTGTCTGATGCACGGAAGCTGTTAAGTTCCTTGATCAAAGTAACATCTTTCTTTAAATTGCTAGTCGACAAGAAGCTCTTAACTGAATCATCCAAGCCATTTACATAGCCTGACAATACGGCAACGTTTGCCATGCCGGTTTTTGAGTCTTGATAGTAGTTAGCTGTTGCCTTGCTCATGATAAAGTCATAGCCTGCTGCTTCATAAGCACTAGAAGCCTCATCATAACTGGCTTTAGCAGCTGAAACCTTGTTATTGTAGCTAGTTTCGGCTGCCGTGTATGCTTGATTTGCACTATCTAAAGCTGCCTTCTTTTGATTTAAGTCATTCTGCGCGGCTTCTAACGAACCCAGCTCTTCAGCCAGCTTCTTGTACTTATCATAATCAGCCTTAGCTTGTTCATCATAAGTCGGACGAGTTGAACCAGCAGCAATCGTGGTTGTCGTAAATCCATCTGCCTTAACCCAAGCAGAACTATTGTTATCCTGCGGATCAGCAATCTTATACCACTTTACGCCACTCTTATCCGTAGTCATCGCTAATACGTGATAAACAATTGGATAGTAGTTGCCTTCAAAAAGTTCCGCTGTTGCGGCACTCTTCTTTTTGCTAAACGTGCCATCGGAGTTCAAAGCGAACATATCGATGTTCTGACTACTTTCCGTAGCGCTAACGTTTCTCTTTACGTTAAAGTTTGCAGCCTTAACAGATATTGTATTCTTTGAGCTTGAGCTATTAGAGGAACTCGAACTAGATCCGCTGTTAGTTGGCTTAGAAGCGGAAGAAGAATTGTTCTTAGTGGTTGAAGAATTACCTTTGTCGCTTACATTAGACGTCTTTGAATCTAAAGTTGAATTGGTATTTCCTGCTGAAGAATTTCCCTTGCCACTTACATCAGTCGTCTTTGAATTTGAAGATGAATTGGTATTTCCTACTGAAGAATTACCCTTGCCATTTACATCTGTGGTCTT
Organism: Lactobacillus sp. 23-2; assembly: GCF_044902225.1. Lineage (NCBI taxonomy): Bacteria > Bacillati > Bacillota > Bacilli > Lactobacillales > Lactobacillaceae > Lactobacillus > Lactobacillus sp. 23-2. The sequence continues at coordinate 1,321 of NZ_JAOQBX010000048.1, forward strand.
TGAATCTGATGCCGGATTGTTTTTAGCTGCAGTAGCATTTTTCTTGTAGGTCACCTTAACAGTCTGATTCTTCAGCTTGTAGGTAACTTTAACTGCACCAATACTTGACCGACTAGCAGTATATCCTTCCACCTTGGTCGCGGTATACTTCTTCCAAGAAGAGGTGCTCCATTTTCCATAAGTCTTCTTCTTAGTCTTGTTGTCCGTCTTCACGCTTCTCTTGATGTATGCTTTCTGGATCACCTTCTTCTCACCCTTTGGCTGGTAGAGTTTGATAGTTCTGGTGATCTTCTTCGTTTGCGTGGAATAGCTGTAGCGGGCGAAGTCCTTCTTGGCATCACTGGTCCGGATATAGCGGCCTTTGCCAAGACTGTAGTACTTCTTCCCCTTAATCGTTTTAGTACCATAGACGGTCAGCTTGGCCTTCTTGTATGATTTCTTAGTCTTCTTTCCTTTTGATGTGTATACATAAGCTTTCTTAGAAACATACACTTGGTATTTTGCCGCGGCTTGTACGCTTACTTGTGGTGCAGCAGCAACAAAGCCAGCTGTTCCAAGCAATGCAACCGAAACCTTGCTGATAGCTTTCAGCTTCTTGTCCATGATTTTGTCCTCCCACTTGTTATTAGATATTCACACATTTTAATTTTTGACTTAAGCACGTTTTTTGTCAAATTACTTTTTTTGAAATAACCGGACAATAAACAAATGTGGTCCCTTAAGCTGCCAATACGCATTCCAGCGCTAAATATAAATACTCGTCAAGAATTAAGGCACACAATCCCGAATAGATGTCGGAGTCATACTTTAACAAGTTTAACTAATTTACTATAATCATTACACCAATGTTATTTCTTCTTGTGTGCAGCCTTTAAAGACTTCTGGTAAGGCTTATAAGCCCTTGATAATTGCTGGTTGAATTTCTTAATCTTCTTCACCTTAGCATTTACTGTATCATAGGCCTTTTACTGCTGTTCGCATTTTCTTGAGTAGCATTGACCTCTGACTTATCAGTTTGAGTTTGTTCATAAGCTCAGTATCCTAGTCGACTCATAAGAAGCAACATAACTATTAAGTGCTGCTTCAAATTCATCAACGCTCACTTGCGTCCCCGATTCGCTAGTTAAAATCTTTCCTCTGCCAAAATCTGCCACACTTGTCCCCGTACTTTGCGGCTGCTGCAGAAGAGAAAAACGCATCCAGAGAAGGAACCGGGGTTGAAACTCTTCTTAACTATGTATGCAAGCGAATCGATTCCCCGGCGCATGTCAGTCTTACCACAAACAATGAACATTCGACCTGATTCAACTAAATTAATCATGGCTCAAGAACCTGTCCACGACTTCGATCATAACCTCGTTAGTGGCATCACTGTAAAATGACATCTCAAGCACTTTGGACTTCGGATTATATAAGTAAGTCAAGGCTTCTCTTACAAAAAGTTAGAAAAAAGGAAAATCCAGTCCGATGTGGACTGGATTTTTGAGTTATTTGACGTTAACAATGAAACTGCCAGTCTCATATCCGCTTTCATCTGGGAAGTAGACACTCAAACTGGTCTTATATTTTCCTGGTTTTGGAGCATCAACTGAATCTAAATCAGAATTAAAGTAAATATTAGTGCCTTTTGGTAAAGCTGTGCCGATATTTAAGAAACGGCTTGGGTTAATTACCGTACGCCCCCAAAAGCCATATTCTGTATCTTGTTCCAATGGTTCTTTTGAAGAAACAGTAAAGCTCGATGCCTTTAGTGAAATCTTGGCTTGACTTGCTTGAGATGGTAAAACTGTAATCTTAAACTTCTTTGTGTATTCATATGAACCATCGGGATATATAACCTCAATCCGTGCCGTATATGTTCCGGGCTTTTCTGTGTCTAAATCAATATCAACTCCGGGGTGTTTTGGGTTTAATCCAGGATCAATAATTTCATGGAAAGATGTTTGATTGCTTGAGTATACATACTGTGATAAAGCTGGATCGTTCGGGAAATATCCAGGCGCATTGGTAATAGCATTTTGTCTCGAATCGAATGTATCGCCATAATTGAGCGTCACATCATGCACAGTTGGAGTGTACTTATCTGAATCCATAACTGGCACAACAAAGGTTACCGCACCAACAACTTCTTTTGAGCCATCACTGTATGTGGCTTGAATTCTTGTAGTATAGCTACCACCTTTTTTAGTATTAACAGTATCTAAATATTTATATTTAACACCGGATGGCAAAGAAGATTTGTTGGTAATAAAGTTTTCTGGGGTGCAACCACTATAAGAATCGGTGAGATCAGTACCCCAATTTACTTTAAACGTACCGCTCTTGACTTTTGGCTGGTACTTATCTGCCATAGTAAGACGTCTTACAACCTTCTGAACGGGTTTCTTAGTGGTAGTCTTCTTAGCAACTTTCTTGACCGGCTTCTTGGTAGTCGCCTTCTTTACCACCTTTTTGGCCGTCTTCTTGCTAGTAGTCTTCTTTGGAGCAGCCTTCTTTGCGGTCTTCTTGACTACCTTCTTTTTAGCAACCTTCTTAACCGGCTTCTTAGTAGCTTTCTTCTTACTAGTCTTTTTAGCTACTTTCTTAGTCGACTTCTTCTTGGTACTCTTTTTGGCTTTCTTCGCCTTTTTAGTACTCTTCTTTACAGATTTCTTGGTAGACTTCTTAGCTGCCATAGCAGTTGGAGCTGCTTCTACTGCTGGAACAGCAGCGCCAAAAAGGGCCAAGGCAACAGAAACCTCACTGATTGTTTTCAGCTTTTTACCCATAGTTTTGTCCTCTCACATATTATTAGATGATTACATCGTTCAATTTCTGACCAGAAATAATATTTGTCAAAAAATTATTCTTGCAATTAGCGAAAATTATTTTTTGATGTGGATGTAAAACTTGTCGTTGAAGTGCCACTCGAAGGTGTTCAAATTGTACTTCTTGAGTCTACTTTCATTGGTCATAGTTCTTGTAATTTTTGGATACTTGGCAGCCCATTTTGCTTCGTACTGACGATAAGCGGCTTTACCCTTGATGTAAGCCGTGTAAGATTCCTTAGTGAACAATACGCCCGTTCGTCCAAATTCTGCAACGCGTTGACCGTAAGTCAGATTATGCTTTTTGTATGTAGATTTCGATACTTCAAAATCCTGACTCCATACGCGCAGATTTTCAAGTGGGTGCGCTTCGAACCACTTAGTATAACCATCTTCTGGATTATTCTTTTCAGCCTCAGCAAGGTCGGCATCATATTTGGCCTTATTTTGAGCAGGAGTGCCACTGCCATAGTAGTCAATGAATTGAACGCCCTTGAAATAATCTACCTGAACATCCTTGGCTGGTACCCATGCATCTCTTGCATATTCACCATGTTCATTTAGACGTGAAATATTGTACATCAACCGACCGTTAATTGGCGCTTGTCCCCAAACTTCGACTTTACTACCCTTTTTAATGTAAGTTTTAACAATTTGTCCCTTACTATTACGCACGTAGCAGTTGATAGTCTTGCCCTTGCTGTTATAGACCGTTACGTTGACCGTAGTCTTTTTAGTAGTTTTCTTAGTCGTCTTCTTAACGGCTGTCTTCTTTTTAGCAGCCTTCTTCACCGGTTTCTTAGCAGCTTTCTTCTTGCTCGTCTTTTTAGCTACTTTCTTAGTTGACTTCTTAGCCTTCTTGGTAGTCTTCTTCGCAGCCATGGCAGTTGGTGCTGCTTCTACTGCAGGTACAGCAGCGCCTAAAAGTGCCAAGGCAACAGAAACTTTACTGATGGCTTTCAGCTTTTTACCCATAATTTTTTCCTCTCACATATTATTAG
>NZ_JAOQBX010000049.1:0-3282 GCF_044902225.1 Lactobacillus sp. 23-2
TGGGAAACTGCCTGCGAGGATAGGGCGCTGCCGCGCGAAGCAAGAGTCAGACGGAGGTCTGGCTCTTTTTTGTTCCATTTTTGCCTTTGTTTTTTGAACGATTTTCAGCCTGTGACTTAAGATTCTGAGACAGTTCATGCTTTTTGCTTAAGCTTGCGGCGTTTGCCAGGGAGCGTATTCTGCGGTCTTAATTTTTTGGTTATAATTGCTGTTATTGATAGCAAAGCAGAGAGGAGCTAACGATTATGACTAGTCCGATTCACGTCAACTCAGAAATTGGCCGGCTCAAGACGGTAATGCTGCACCGGCCGGGGCATGAGATTGAAAACATCACCCCGGATTCAATGGACCGGCTCCTGTTTGATGACATTCCTTATTTGCCGATTGCCCAGGCTGAACATGATTTTTTCGCCCAGACCCTGCGGGAAAACGGCACTGAAGTCCTTTATGCCGAGGACCTGCTGGCCGAGGCCTTGACCGCCAAGAAGGTCAGGCAGGAGTTTATCGCCAGGCAGGTCAAGGAGGCGGGCTTTATCGTGGGGGCCACCCACGATGCCTTGATCGAGCATCTGGAATCTCTAGAGCCAAAGGATTTGGTGGCTAAGATCTATGAAGGGGTGCGCCGGGAGGAAATTGAATATCAGGAATTGGACCTAGCGGCCGTTTCAGCTGAAAGCACCTGGACCTTTTTGCTGGATCCCTTGCCAAACGCTTACTTTACCCGGGACCCGCAAGCCGCGATCGGCAATGGCATGTCCGTCAACAAGATGACCTATCCGGCCCGCCAGCGGGAATCGATGATCACGGATTACATTCTCAACTACAACACCCGTTTTGCCAGCAAGGTGCCAATTTGGCGGGGAAGAGACCATGTCAGCCATATTGAGGGCGGGGACGAGCTGGTCTTGAGCGATCATGTCGTGGCTATCGGGATCTCGCAGCGGACCAGCGCCCAGGCAATCGTGGAAATTGCTGAGCAGCTGTTCAAGGGCTCCAATTTTGACACGGTGATTGCCATCGCGATCCCGCATAACCATGCCATGATGCACCTGGACACGGTCTTTACTATGATCAACTATGACCAGTTTACGATCCACCCGGCAATTTTGACTGATGACGGGCAGGTGGACAGCTGGGTTCTGCATCCTGGAAAAAACGGCAAGATCACCTTAAAGCACTACACGCATTTGGTTGAAGTCTTAAAGAGGGCTTTGGGCAAATCTGAAATCGACCTGATCCCAACTGGCAACGGCGACCCGATCGCGGCGGCCAGAGAGCAGTGGAACGATGGCTCCAACACCTTGGCGATCGCGCCTGGGGAAGTCGTGACCTATGACCGCAACTATGTCTCCAATGACTTGCTCCGAAAGCACGGGATCATCGTCCATGAGGTCCGCTCCAGTGAATTGTCCCGCGGGCGCGGAGGTCCGCGCTGCATGTCCTGTCCTTTGGTCCGGGAAGACCTGGAATAGCATTATTAAACGGTTAAAACACTCATCTAACCTAGATGGGTGTTTTGCTTGCTATTGGCAGCCTCATTTGGAACAAGGGCCGCAGTTGGGTACTTTTCGGGAATCTGCCTTTGAAGAATCCCCCAACTAAGCCCCAAACCCGCGCGCTCCGTTCCCAAGCCCCCAGCCAAATCCCAAACCGCATCCCGGGTTAGCCACCTGCAGCGTTCTTTTTTCGAAAAAACACTTGCATTCTTTTCCGAATACGGTATACTAGTATTTGTGCTTACGGCGCAGGCCGTAGCCAATGATTCGGAGGATTAGCTCAGCTGGGAGAGCATCTGCCTTACAAGCAGGAGGTCATAGGTTCGAGCCCTATATCCTCCATCGAGTCGTTAGCTCAGTCGGTAGAGCATCTGACTTTTAATCAGAGGGTCGAGGGTTCAAGTCCCTCACGACTCATGGCCCTGATCTGCGGGTGTGGCGGAATTGGCAGACGCGCTAGATTTAGGTTCTAGTGTTTTCGGACGTGTGGGTTCAAGTCCCACCACCCGTATTGTATCATCTGATACATCAAGCCGATTTAGCTCAGTTGGTAGAGCATCTGTCTTGTAAACAGGGGGTCGTACGTTCAAGTCGTATAATCGGCATTAATATGCGGAAGTAGTTCAGTGGTAGAACATCACCTTGCCATGGTGGGGGTCGCGGGTTCGAATCCCGTCTTCCGCTTAGCCTTCTTTTGCCGGAGTGGCGGAATTGGCAGACGCACAGGACTTAAAATCCTGCGGTTGGTTTCAACCGTACCGGTTCGACCCCGGTCTTCGGCACTAATGCACCCATAGCGCAACTGGATAGAGTGTCTGACTACGAATCAGAAGGTTGTAGGTTCAAGTCCTACTGGGTGCATCATCTTTACGGGAAGTAGCTCAGCTTGGTAGAGCACCTGCTTTGGGAGCAGGGGGTCGCAGGTTCGAATCCTGTCTTCCCGATTGTAATTGAATATAGTTTAGTCCATATTGATTACATATGGCGGTGTAGCTCAGCTGGCTAGAGCGTCCGGTTCATACCCGGGAGGTCGAGGGTTCGATCCCCCCCGCCGCTATTTTGGATACTTGGACCTTTAGCTCAGTCGGTTAGAGCAGACGGCTCATAACCGTCCTGTCGTAGGTTCGAGTCCTACAAGGTCCATCACCGGCTTTGCCGGAGAGGAACAATGGCTCGGTAGCTCAGTTGGTAGAGCAATGGATTGAAGCTCCATGTGTCGGCGGTTCGATTCCGTCCCGCGCCATCTACATCTGAATATTTGCGGGTATAGTTTAGTGGTAAAACCACAGCCTTCCAAGCTGTTGTCGCGAGTTCGATTCTCGTTACCCGCTTATGGGCCTGTAGCTCAGCTGGTTAGAGCGCACGCTTGATAAGCGTGAGGTCGATGGTTCAAGTCCATCCAGGCCCATTGGAGTAATACTCAAGTGGCTGAAGAGGCGCCCTTGCTAAGGGTGTAGATCGGGAAACTGATGCGAGAGTTCGAATCTCTCTTACTCCGTCACTGAAGAACCGCGTGAGCGGTTCTTTTTTTGCCTTCGGGCCTTATTTTCTCTTGCTAATTTGGCCTTAGCTGAGAAAAAGCTAGTTTTTTTGTAAAAAGGGCTTGCCAAAAGACTGCTTTTTCTGTATTCTATTATTTGTTGACGCGGCAAGGCGTCGGCGAGGCTTGAAAAAAAGGCCTTGACAGATTAGCAGCTTTCATCTAATATAATAAGAGTGCTGTTAAGCAAACGGCCCGTTGGTCAAGTGGTTAAGACACCGCCCTTTCACGGCGGTAACATGAGTT